>SKID01000105.1 GCA_007116605.1 Tissierellia bacterium | reverse complement strand
GATATTGAACTCTGCTGACGGTGTAATATTACCACTATAAATTGATCCACCCATAAGAGAAATTTGCTTTATTTTAGATTTTATTTGAGGATTAGCCTCTAGTAACCGGGCAATATTCGTTAATGGACCTGTGGCAATCAGTGTGATGGCTTCTTTTTGGCTAGAAATCGTTTGATTAAGCCATTGAACCGCTTCTAAAGGTTCAATGGCTCGATGACTCATGGGAAGTTGTGGACCATCCATCCCTGACTTACCATGTGCTTCTGGCTGAACATAAGTTTTACCTGATAATGAAAGGGCTGATCCTTTTGCGATAGGATAATCAAGTTTTAAATAATCCATTACACGACACAAATTATCTGTCACTTTTTCCACTGTCTGATTGCCTGCTACCGTAGTACATCCTAGTAATTCAAAGTGATCGGTTTGAGACACTATCATTGAAAAAGCAAAAATATCATCATGACCTGGGTCGCAATCTAAGATCACCTTTCTCATTGGCCACCTCTTGATTTGTTACGGTAATACTCATACATGGAAAATGCAACCACACCAATGAAAACGGCCACGTATGGAATGGTTTGTAAAATTTCAGATGGAAGAGCAAACAATTGAAGGGCATTAGACAATGCATCAAACATACCAAAAATAAAGGCAGTCAATGCAACAAGCCATACACTTCCATGTCCCATGGCTTCAGCTGCTAAACCAATAAAGCCTCGTCCAGCTGTCATATTTTGTGTGAAAAATGATAAATAACCCATGGACATATATGCGCCGCCAAATGCGGATAATGTGCCACTTAAAATTAATGCAATGGTTTTAATTTTATTTACATTCACACCTACAGATTCTGCAGCTTGAGGATCTTTCCCAACTGCTTTCATGCGCAATCCAAGTGGTGACTGATACATTAATAAATACACTAAGATTACTGCAAGAAACATGACATATACCAGTACATTGTGTCCAGAAAAAATGGTTCCTAACACAGGAATATCTCTTAATATGGGAACGCTGATTCTTGGTAATGACCGAGCGCTCAATGTAGCACTCGTTCCTTTTGAACCTGTGATTACAAAGAGCAAAAAGACTGTAAATGAACTGGCAAATAGATTAAGGGCAATCCCACCTAAAATATTATTCGTCTTTAAATACAATGTAAAATAGGCTAATATTAACGCCATCGCTATGCCAGAAAACAATGCCATCAATAAACCCAACCAAGGATTTTGGAACATGGCACTGCTAACTGTCCCTACAAAAGCAGCCATTAGCATCATGCCTTCAATAGCAATATTAGCAATCCCTGCTGTGTTGGCCACGTAAGCTGCTAAAGCAGCAAATAAAATGGGGACTACAACACGAATGACTGTAAAGCCAAATTGTGGTGTAAACACGATCTCAAAAATATTATTCAACGCGCCCACCCCCTCTTTTAATTAATGCTCGCTCATGATATTTTCTTAAAAAGTACTGTGACGAGACAAATAATACCACTACGGCTTCAACAACAGCCACGATTTCTACAGGCACATCAGTGGTACGAGCCATAATATCTGCCCCAGTTCTTAAATAACTAATTGCAAATGCAGCCGCTAAAACACCAAAGGGGTTGTTTTTACCTAACATGGCCATTAAAGCACCTGTAAACCCTAAACCTGGCAGTGCTGACCACTGAAAACGGCTATACATACCAAGGAGTTCTACTGATGACCCTATTCCCCCAATAAATCCCGACATAAAATGAACGACTAAAAATAAAGAAAATGCATTCATACCAGAATACTTTGCAAAGTTCTTGTTTAAGCCTGTCATGCGTATAGCATATCCTAATCGGGTATGAAACAACATGACATGCACGGCTACTACAGTCACTATTAAAATGATAAATCCTGCATGAATTCTTGTTTGCGAAATAATCACAGGAAGTCTTGCTGTTCTTTCAAATAAATTTGATGCCACACCGGGCACATCAGAAGCTTGCATAAATCGCTTTATAATTAATAATCCAAATCCAAATAAAATGGAATTCATCATTAATGAAGTTACTAATTCATTGGTGCTGTACTTAGCTTTAAAAAAGCCAGGAATTAAAGCAATGCATCCCCCTACTAATCCTGAAACGACAATGGTAACCATTGGATGAAAAAAAGCACTACTCATGGTTTGTGTGGCAACAGCTGCTGTAATGACACCACAAAAATAGAAAATCCCCTCAGTACCAAGATTAAAAAGTTTTGTTCTAAATAATAATGCTGTGGCTAATCCTGCAAAAGCTAAGGGAATCATTAACTCAATTACATTTCCCATGTATCGCACACGTGTTACAGGTGCCACTAACATTTTTTGAAAGGACTCCATAGGTGTTGCACTGAAAATAAACAAAACGACCAGTGTCAGTAACAATGCTAGCGCCAATGATACAATCATTTTTACTGCTTCAAATACTTTTTCATTAGCTAACATAAATAGGCCCTCTTTAGGCTCTCTTCATCCTGGCGTTTCACTCCCAGCATATAGAGACCTAACTCTTTCTCATTGATATCTTTAATATTCTCAATGTGAGCCACAATTTGACCTTCATACATGACGATCAAACGGTCGCTTACCTCCATAACTTCGTTTAAGTCTGCACTGACCAAAAGGATAGCAATATTATTATTGCGCATTTCTATGAGTTTTTTATGGATAAATTCAGCACTACCAATATCAATGCCTCGTGTAGGTTGTTCAGCAATCATCACTTTTGGTTCGGTATTCACTTCTCTAGCCACTACCACCTTTTGAATATTGCCCCCTGAAAGACTTTCAATCTTCGTTTTCGCATTTTGTGTTTTAACTCTAAACATTTCAATCATACGATTTGACAAAGCGTTAATCGCCTTTTGATTCATCAATACCTTGCCATTTAAATCTTTTCGATAATAAAAGGTTGATATGAGATTTTCTGAAACACTCGCTCCTTTGGCCACACCTTCTTTCATCCGATCTTCAGGAATATAGGCTAGCCCAGCATGTCTTTTTTGATCCACACTATATTGGGTAATATCCTCATCGAAAATTTGCCATTTACCTTTTTGTGCTTTCATTAGCCCTGCAAGAATTTGTACAAGTTCACTTTGACCATTTTCTTGAACACCTGCTACTCCTAATATTTCTCCTTCTCGAATAGCAAATGATATGTCTTTAAGGACAGGCACATCGTGAACCATTAACTGAATGTCTCTAACTTCAAATGCTTTCTTGCGTTCTGGCTTTAACTCTTTTAAGCCATCATAAAATAATGAGACCTTTCGACCCACAATGAGCTCTGTCATTTCTTCGATCGTAATGTCTTCATTATTAAACGTACCACGACTTTCACCATTTTGCATAATGGTAATACGATCACTAATTTGTTTCACTTCATTTAATTTATGGGAAATAAAAATAATCGTATGTCCCATTTCTTTAAATTGTTTTAAATTCGCAAAAAGCGCCTCAGTTTCTTGGGG
>SKID01000195.1 GCA_007116605.1 Tissierellia bacterium | reverse complement strand
CCATGAAATAGCTTCTGATTTTGCCATCACTATTCCAAAGATAATTCCTACTATTAAATATTTTAAAAATTTCATTTTTTTCAAATTTTAAGTTAATTACCCAAAAAGTAATGGGAAAATAAAGAATGTCATAATAAGCCCTCCAATAAAGAAGCCTATTACTGCAATAAAAGATGGAATTTGAAGGTCTGATATTCCGCTAATAGCATGTCCTGATGTACATCCACCAGCATATCTAGCTCCAAAACCAACAAATGCACCCCCAATTGCTAAAATTAAGAATGTTTTTAAGCTAAATAACGACTCCATGTCAAAAAGCTCTTTAGGCTGAATGGATTCAGGACGAGCAAATCCTAATGCTTTTAAATCTTCAATGGTTGACTCTGAAATAGCCACTGCATAATCAGCATCTGTTAAAAACTCCTTTGCGATAAAACCGCCTAATATTGCTCCTACTAAGAATACAAGGTTCCAAATTTGTTTTTTCCAATCAAAATTGAAAAATTTCACTTTTTTTCCAGCTCCACTTGCCGCGCAAATGGTTCTTAAATTCGCTGAAAAACCAAATGATTTTCCAAAAAATATAAGTACGAACATAATCGCAGAAATTACGATTCCTGAGAACCACCACGACCATGGTTGTTTTAAAAATTCTATCATGACTTTAAGCTTTTATTCTATAAGTAATTACGGGTTTGTACATGTGATTAATCAACGACTCGGCTGCAGAGTTATGGAAAAATCCTCCTGTACCCTTTGTACCGATACAAACCATGTCCATGTTATTAATTTGATTAAAATGGATAACACCATTCTCTATATCGCTATCTTTCAATATATGGGTAACATAATTCTCTATACCATTATTAGCGGCAAATTCTTTCATTGCTGCTTCAATCTTACCTTTGTTATCTTCTGATAAATCATCTGTAATTTGCAACAAATGAATCTCTGAGGCAAATGAAGATTGTAATTTAAGCAAGATATCTAATTTTGTATTTGATTTAACTTCATTGTAGTTATTAACTACAACAATTTTTTGCAACTGAAAGTCTGATCTATCACACATTAATGTTAGGACAGGAACATTTGATTTTCTAGCAATAACCTGAGCCTCACTTCCAACAACTCTTTCTGATAAACCGGAGGAGCCTTTGGTCCCCATCACGATTAGGTCATAGTTGTTATTTTCAGCATATTCGATAATTCCAGTTGTTGTTTTCCCGAGCACTAACGCTGTTTTTATGTGGTCTCCATGTTGTTTTTTAATAAGTGCTAACTTCTCTTGAGCCATTTCTTTTTGCTTCACTACGTAATCAACATCAATTTCACCACAAGTATCTATATTACCATCACTGTCCATTGTTACTGTATCAGGTACACCCAACACATGCAAGAAAGTGACATCCATATCCAACTTTTCAGCTAAATTCTTTACCATTACATAAGCGTAATCACCTTGTACAGTAAAATCAGTTGGTATGACTACTTTTAATTTATTATTCATTTTTTCTATGATTTAGTTTTAGTTCTTTCCTCTTCTTTGCTAAGCTTAGCTCTCATCTGTCTGAAGGTTCCACCATTTTCAACATTAGTGTAACCATTCTCTTCTAAAATGAATTTAGCATGAGAGCTTCTACCTCCACTTAAGCAAAAAACAACAATTTTTGCTGATTTATCCTTTGGCAACTCACCAAGTCTTCTAGCTAAATCATCAACAGGTATGTTGATTGCATCGCCAGCAGAACCTTGATTATATTCCCCAGGAGTTCTTACGTCTATCAAAACAGATTCTGCATATAGCTCATCCGTTTGAGGATTTTGCTTTGCAGTTTGTGCATCAGAGCACTGAACGAATAAGAACGATATTGTTATTAAAATAATCCAACGCATAATTTTATGATTGTAAGTTTGCTACTGCATTCCAAGTCCCGCCATTAACGACATTTTTTATTCCATTTTGCTCCAAAATAGATTTCGCTTGTCCTGAACGGTTTCCACTTCTACAAAAAACGACAATGTTTTCTTTACCTTTAAACTCATCAATTCTCTGAGTAACCTTGTCTAACGGAATATTTACCGCTTTTTTTGCACTACCTCCGGCAAATTCTCCGGGTGATCTAACATCAACTAGAAATGCATTATTGTTAATAATTTGTTTCAACTCCTCGTTTGAAACTGTATTGGTTTTAAAAATATCTAAAAATCCCATTTTTTCTAAGTTTTAAGAAAGGGTAGTCTAAATATAGCTTACACTACCCTTTTTGATTAATTAATTGTTTACGACTTCATTATTTTAGATGGACATACATAATCTGTCTTTGGCACACCTGCTTCCACAATTGATTTAAATCCACCATCAATTTCAGTAAAGTTTCTATAACCTCTCGATTGAAGAATACTTGCTGTAATCATACTTCTGTATCCTCCTGCACAATGGATAAAGAAATGCTCATCAGGATTAACGTCTTTAATCCAATCGTTTACATTATCCAATGGACGGCTATAAGATTCCTCAACATGTTCTGCTTGCCATTCTGTTTCTTTTCGAACATCATAAACTGTTGTTTCACCAACTTTTAGTTTAGATTTAAACTCTTCAGCAGATATTCTATCAACTGTGTCCACTTCATTTCCAGCTTCTTTCCAAGCTTCAAAACCGCCTTTTAAGTAACCAATAACATTATCAAATCCAACTCTTGTAAGGCGTGTAACTGTTTCTTCTTCTTGACCTTCTTCAACAACTAAAAGAATTGGCTGCTTCACATCTCCAATCATGGCACCTACCCATGGAGCAAAGTCTCCGTTGATTCCAATGTTGATAGATTTTGGTACAAATCCTTTGTGAAAATCAGCACTATCTCTCGTATCTAGTAATAAGGCACCAGTTCCTTCGGCTGCGGCTTCAAATTCCTTCGGAGTTAAAGCTGTCATACCTTGATCGATTACTTTGTCTACGTTTTCGTATCCTTTTTTGTTCATCGCTACGTTGTCTCCAAAATATGCTGGAGGAGGTGTCAATCCATCTGTTACTGCCTCAACAAAAGCCTCTTTATTCGGCTGATTTAATGCGTAATTTGTTTCTTTCTGATTACCCAATGTATCTACTGTATCAGTCGACATGTTTTTACCACAAGCTGAACCTGCTCCGTGACCAGGATAAACGATTACGTCATCGGCAAGCGGCATAATTTTTTCCATTAAAGAATCGTATAGATGTCCGGCTAGCTGTTCTTGTGTCATATTTGCAGCTTTCTGAGCTAAATCAGGACGACCAACATCACCTAAGAATAGAGTATCTCCAGAAAATATTGCGTGATCTTTACCATTCTCATCAATCAATAAAAAAGTGGTACTTTCCATTGTGTGTCCTGGTGTATGTAGTACTTTGAATTTTACATTTCCTAATTCAAAAATTTGACCATCTTCGGCTACAATACTATCAAATTCAGTTTTTGCATTTGGTCCATAAACTATTGGCGCACCTGTCGCTTTACTTAAATCCACATG
>SKID01000175.1 GCA_007116605.1 Tissierellia bacterium | reverse complement strand
TGGTGCAGGAAAATCCACTACACAAGGTGTTTTAACAGGCTTATTACCCTTGCAAAAAGGACTCGTCAATGTTGCTGGCTTTGACTTAAAAAAGCCCAATCGACAAATGTTTAATAAGATTGGTGTGTCGTTCGAACAATCCAATGTATACGATAAGTTAAGTGCACTTGAAAACTTAGTCTTTTATCAAAAACTATTTGATGTCCCCACTTTAAATCCTATGGATTTATTAAAAACTGTAGGTCTTGATCATGTCGCCACAAAAAAAGCAGGTGAGTTCTCAAAAGGAATGAAGCACCGCCTTACTTTTGCTAGAAGTATGCTCAATCAACCAGCAATTTGGTTTCTTGATGAACCAACTACAGGATTAGATCCTGCTATTGCTAGTCAAATTAAAGACATTGTCAAAGAAAAGAATCAATCTGGTACCACTGTTTTTCTGACAACGCATAACATGTATGTTGCCGATGAACTGTGTCATCGCGTCGCTTTTATTATAGATGGAGAAATTAAACTAATCGATTCTCCTCGGAATTTGAAATTACAATACGGAGAAAAACTTGTTGAAATTGAATATCGTAAAAATGGAAAAACTGTAAAAGAAAAATTATCCCTTATATTAGATGACGAAAAAGCAAAGTTGCAAAACATTATAAGTACTTACCCAATTGAGTTGATGCATACAAAAGAAGCCACATTAGAAGAAATATTTATCAAAGTCACAGGAAGGGGTTTGGTCTAATGAGATTAAAAGATCATTTCTTAAAAGACTTAAAATTATCGTCACAAAGTTTTTACTTCTATATGGAAATTGGCTTTGCTATCATCATTATTGCTGTTTTATTAATTGCTGTTCCAGAAAACTTTGACCAGAGCATGACCATTTACCTTCATGCCGAAGCCCCTCTTCCTATGGTTTCCATCATTGATGAACAGTTAAATGAAGACACCCATGATGAATTGATATGGGTTGCTTCTCTTTCTGAGTTATATGATGCTCTTGAAGAAAATCGCAGTAGTGTGGGCTTATCTATAGTTCAAGAAAATCAACAAATGGTCTTCCGATTTATCTTACAAGGTTATGAAAATGAAAGGGTTCGAAACATTTTACGTACAACTGTAGAAACTGCATTTGCTGGAGCCCTTATCGAAGAAACAGAAAACATCACACTGACCACTTTGCAAGAATCTCCCCAAAGGCTCAGCGATCGATTAAGCATTGTTCCTGTCATTCTCACATTAAATGTTTCTTTTATGGGGCTTTTTATTATTGCCGCTTATATTTTCCTCGATAAACAACAAGGGACTATTAAAGCCCTAGCAGTCACACCCAGTCATATCTGGGAGTACTTGTTAGGCAAAATGTTGGTTCTTTTGTTAACAGGTCTATTCTCTGGCATTATCACTGTGGTATTCCTTGCTGGCTTCAATGCTCACTATATCCATCTGATCCCTTTGTTAATTACAACCAGTCTATTTGGTTCTGCATTAGGTTTATTTATTGCTAGTTTTTTTGAAACCATGACCAAGGCTATGGGTTGGCTTTATATCACCATTATTGTTTTACTTTTAGCCGCCACATCCTATTATATGCCATCATTTTCACCTATATGGATTCGCCTATTGCCTTCCTATCCCATGATTTTTGCATTCCGAGAAATACTGTTGGATAATCCAAATATTCCATTCATTTACGCTACCACTGTTGGATTTGGTTTTGCCGCTTTGATTACTTTTATTTTAGCAAATCATCGTTTCAAAAACAATATCACAGTATAAGGAGGTTCTCATGATAAAAAGAATTATCGCCGTCACCTTAAGAGATTTGAAAAGCGGATTACGGGATTTTATGGTTATTTACATCATGATTGCGCCCTTCTTATTAGCCTTAATTTTGAGAGGACTCATTCCTTCTGCCTCTGCCGCTACAATCAACATGGCCGTCTTAGAATCTACACCGCAAGAAACCATTGATTATTTATCTCAATATGGAAATGTTGAAACATTTGCAACTGAAGATCAGATCATCCAACGGATTGGTCGGTTAGATGATATCTACGGTATCATTATTCACAACAATAATTATGAAATCATTGCAGAAGGAAATGAATCTATTGATGCATCAGAAACCATCGCTTATATTTTGTTATCTAAAACGCAAAGTCTTGATTTAGAGAGACCCTTTAAAGTAGAAATTGATGATGTAGGTTGGACCCTTTCCCCTCTTAAACAATATGGTGCTAACTTTCTCATTATTTTTGGTTCTGTCTTTGGAGGCATGATCATACTCCTATCCATGGTAGAAGAAAAAATGAGCAACACTTTGTCAGCTATCAATGTATCCGCCTTGTCTAAATGGGAGTTTGTAATCGGAAAAGGTTTCTTAGGCTTTATTATTCCCATTATTGGCACATCAGGAACACTTTGGATACTTGATTTACATGACATTCATTTTGGGATGATGTTTGTCACGCTCATAGCTATCGCTTGCATCAGCGTTGTTGTAGGTTTTAGTATCGGTGTTGTAAACACAGAGCCCATTGGTGCTGTTGCTAGTATGAAGATGATTTTTCTCCCAATTATGGCTTCTGTGTTTGGAGCTATCTTTCTTCCACCACAGTGGCATGTGGTTCTTTATTGGTCACCCTTTTACTGGGCATTTCTCTCTGTTGATGCTATCATTTTAGAACAAGCACTTTGGTCAGATATTTTGCTCAATACTAGTCTCATCATTGCTTTAACATCATTTGTGTTCTTTTTACTTAGAAATAGGATCCGACAGGGTCTAAATTAAAAAAGGAGGCTTTATTATGGATATGCTCGCATTACTAGGCTTACTCGCTATTGTTTATGCCGTATTGGTTGTTTTTATCACTGTCAAAAAACCCCCTAAGATTTGGGAAATGGCAAAGATTAGAATGTTTCGTAAAGTTTTAGGTGAAAGTGGTACTGTTGTGTTCTTTTATATTTTTGCAGTGGTTGCTGCCATACTGGGTTTCTGGCTGATCATGGCGCAATAAACCATGAAACTATCTTAGCAACACCACCTAGGTGTTGGATTCATCCATTTAGAGCCTTTCAGTCTGTGCATTTTAAAATGACATCATAGCCTAAATATCGAATTTAAATAGTTCCTATCAGCTTGATTGCATAAAAAAACCCCTCATTATTTGAAGGGTTTTTTTATACAATCATCTTGTATTAACGATATCTTGTGCCAATAAATGATTCTGGGTTGACCGTGGAACCATATTTTCTAACTTCAAAGTGCAAGTGAGGTCCAGTACTAAAACCTGTGTTACCGACAGCCGCAATGACTTTTCCTTGATAAACTTTTTCACCAACAGACACATAAATCTGTGAACAATGAGCGTATCTTGTTGTAAAACCGCCACCATGATCTATTTCGACCATATATCCATAGTCACCAAACCATCCAGCGTAAATGACATCACCGCCATCTGCTGCCCTAATAGCCGTTCCAGAACGTGCGGCTAAATCGATCCCATAAT
>SKID01000033.1 GCA_007116605.1 Tissierellia bacterium | reverse complement strand
TTTTATTTGTTAAAAGATAATGAGCTCATATTAGGTCCATTTCAAGGCAAGCCAGCTTGTACTAGAATTAAAATAGGTGAGGGAGTATGTGGAAGAGCAGTACAAACAAAGAAGTCCCAAAGAATTGATAATGTCCACGCTTTTCCAGGACATATTGCATGCGATTCAGCATCAAATTCAGAATTAGTAGTTCCTTTAATAAAAGACCAACAAGTTTTAGGTGTGATAGACATAGATAGTCCACTGTTTAGTCGGTTTGACCAAATGGATCAAGAGGGCATTGAAGCATTATCCACAATCATCGTGAGTCATATTGAAATCTCTTCCAATGGGTGTATTGAGCTATGAGACTGAGACATGTCCATGATGGCCAAGGGCTACTGAGTAATCACCCTCAAGTTATTATTAAGCCAGAAGCTCATTTAGACAAAATTAATGATTTCATAAAAGGCGGTCAGGAACTACAAATAGAGATTGGTTCTGGAAAAGGACAATTTATTAGAAAATTAGCCTATGAAAATCCTCAAAGTTGTTTTTTAGGCATTGAAGCAAGTACGAAAGTGATTGCAAGATGGCTTTATGAAATTGACGAAAGCCTAGATCAACCAAACTATCGGATACTACATACAAAAGCAGAGATGCTACCATTAGTGTTTCAAAAACCCATCATAGATAAGATTTATTTGAACTTTTCTGACCCATGGCCTAAACCGCGTCATGCAAAAAGAAGGCTGACTAGTCCCGAGCACATGGTCATCTATGAAGGGATACTAAAAAAACAAGGACATTTAGAGTTTAAGACAGATAATGTCTCCCTTTTTGATTATTCAGTGATGGTCATACGAGAAAGAGGCTGGATATTAGAATACGTAGAAAGAGACTTATACCATTCAGAACATTTGAATCATAATGTGCCAACGGAATACGAAGAAAAATTTGTAGAAGAAGGTAAACCTATTTACAAATTATGCGCCAGCTGGAAGTAGTACATTGCGTTACCCTTTTTGCGTTAATAGATCAATATGTTTCCCTCGTAGCTTCACATTTGATGCCTTGTGGTCAATTAAGATCAAAGGAAACAAGGCATCAAAAGAGGCGCTTCTCTGGAAAACAGTTGATCTTTTTTCTGCTGAGTAGCGCTTTTATAGCAATAAGCATAGGATGAAATCGCCCATGATGTGACCCTTTGTTTCATTTTAATTTTAAAAAAACAAAGGATCTAAATACTAAGCAGGGAAGATGCTGTTGTATCCCCAGCAAATAACCTAAATACTAAGCAGCGAAGATACTGCGGTATCCATATATAAGCAAAGGATCCAATACTAAGCAACGCAGATGCTGTTGTATCCCTAGCAAATGACCTAAATACTAAGCAGCGAGGATACGGTTTTATCCTCTGCAAAGGATCCAATAGGATGCAACAAGAATCTGCCGTATCCTTAGAAAACAGTTGACAACATGTGTCATTATGGTTTATAATCCATCTAATTCATTTGGAGATGAAAAGATGAAAAACACTTTAAACAAACTAAACAACCGATTTTTCTTTAGCTTTTTCTTGGGCTTTTTTAGCGCAAGAGTATTTCCATACAAAAAAATAGGGGAAATAAAAAGCTAACTCAACTTTAACACAAGATATTATGGCCTGTGAGTTTGCTCACAGGTTTTTTTATATCATTTTTAAAAACAAAAAATAAAACTGGAGGATATTATGGTAATTGTGATTAAGAAAGATCAAGGTCATGAAATTGACATGATCAAACAAAAAGCAAAAAAATTAGGACTGCAAGTGATTATAACTTATGGTCAAGGTCAAAACATTCTTGCTTTAGTAGGCGACACTCAAAAAATAGAGCTACAACAATTTGAGGGAATGAGAGGTGTGGAAAAAGTTTATCGAATTCAAGAACCTTACAAACTAGCTAGTCGATATGCCAATCGTATTGACTCTATCATTGAAGTGGAAGGTAAGAAAATTGGAGGAGATCACTTTGCCATTATAGCAGGTCCTTGTTCAGTGGAAAATGAAGATCAACTCATGAATACTGCAATAAAAGTTAAGGAGTATGGAGCAGATTTTCTTAGAGGAGGCGCTTTTAAACCAAGAACGTCACCCTATAGTTTTCAGGGATTAGGTTTGGAGGCATTGAAACTACTCAGACAAGCAAAAAAAGAAACAGGATTGCCAATCATTACAGAATTAATGGACTTGCATGACTTAGAGGATGTCTATGAATATGCTGATATCATTCAAATTGGGGCAAGAAATATGCAAAACTTTTCACTTCTAAAAGAAGTAGGTAGAGGAAAAAAACCTGTGTTATTGAAAAGAGGCATGTCATCCACCATCAAAGAATTTTTAATGTCAGCAGAATATATTATGTCTGAAGGCAATGAGCGTGTTATATTGTGTGAAAGAGGCATCAGAACTTTCGAGAACTACCTAAGAAACACGTTAGATCTAAATGTTGTGACAGCTATAAAAAGCATGTCTCATTTGCCTATTATTATTGATCCAAGTCATGCTACAGGTAGAGTGGAGATGGTAGAGCCAGCTTCTCGAGCATCAGCTGCTATCGGCGCCCATGGGTTGATGATAGAAGTGCATAACAATCCATTAGAAGCTTTGTGTGATGGACCTCAATCACTAACACCAGAAGAATTTAAAAAGTTAAACCAGAGCGTTAGAAGAATTCACGAGATGGTAAGAGAGGATATGTCATGTTAATAATTGGTTATCAAGGTGTCCCAGGTTCATATAGTGAGATAGGTGTTATTGATTATTTTGGAGAAGATCACGAGTATAAATCATACGATAGCTTTAAAGAAATGATTGCAGACTTAGCTTCCCAAAAAATAGATTACTGCCTTTTGCCAGTTGAAAACAGTACCACAGGTGCTATAACAAGGGCATTAGATTTAGTGAAACAATATCCTGTGTTCATGGTAGGAGAATGTTATGTGAAAGTCAACCATTGTTTAATTACCCTACCCGGTGTACAGTTTACGGATATTAAAACAGTTTATTCTCATCCTGAAGCTTTAAAACAATGTGATGAGTTTTTTGAAAAACATGACCATATTCATAAAGTCGCTTATTTAGATACTGCTAAAAGTGTAGCACATATAAAATCCTTGAATGATCCATTAATAGGTGCAATAGCGAGTAAACGAGCAGCACAATTATACAATCTACAAATATTGATGGAAAACATGCAAGATAATCAGTATAATACAACGCGATTTGCTGTTTTAAGTCATAAAGAAATATATAAAGCTGAAGCAGATGCGATCAGTGTTTATTTAGTCACTGACCATATTTCAGGCTCTCTTTTTAAAGTCATAAAAGTTTTTTCTGACTATCAAGTAAATATGTTAAAAATTGAATCACGGCCCATACCAGATAAACCATTCAACTATGGATTTTATATTGATTTTGAAGGCAATTTAAGAACCCAGGTTACACAAGAAGTGATTGAACAATTAGAGGAACATTGTGTGTACTTGAAAGTCATGGGTAACTATAAGCAGCAGCATTACGATAGTCTATCCGATAATTGACTCCCTAGATGTGGGTTTTGAATAGTCAGTTGGCGTTTAAAATGCCATATGAACAGAATGGTCACGGATACTTATAGTTTCTGATCACACTTCATTAGGCGATATGGCAGCATTCTTAAAGGAAGGTTCTTTGAGACTTGTAATAATAAAAATGGAAGATAAAATCAGCAAAGCACCTAGTAATTGTATCCAAGTGATTGTTTCGTTAAGATAAAAATAACTTGTGACAATGGTGACGCCAGGCATTAAATTAATGAATATATTGCATACTGTTGCGCTTAAATGTTTTAAGGCATAGGCATAAAAGAGTAATGCCATAGCAGAGCATACAATACCTAAGTACAAGGTATGGAGAAGGGGTTCAAGGGGTGCTGCTAAAGGATTAGCCCAGTTAAAAGGCATTAAAAGTCCTAACAAAAAGGTTCCGATAATGATTTGATAATAAGTGATGGTAAGAGGAGAATATTTTTCATACAGTTTTTTAGTGGAAAAAGTATAAATAAGCCAAGAAATGGCACATAAAAAAATCAAAAATGAGCCTAATAAAGTTGCAGCAAGTGATTCTTCAACTTGAAATCCTACAACTAGGATTACACCGATAATGGATAAAAAAACCGAAGCGATTTTGAGAGGCGTAAATGGTCTTTTTTCGATCCAGTTTTCCACAAGCATTGTAAACATAGGAATCATGCTTAAGATAATAGAAACGATAGCAGTAGATGCGTACATGAGACCTGTGTTTTGAAAAATATAATATAAGAAAATCCCTGTTGATCCTGCGATGAAGAATATCTTTCTATCTTCTAAGGCTATTCGGACTTGAGGGTGTTTCATTTTGTGTATCACAAACAATACAATTGAAGCTACAAAAAACCGCCAGAAAGCAAGGGAAATTGGCGTAAAATAAGTTAAAGCAATTTTAGCATTAACTAAAGAGACTCCCCAGACGGTAATGGTAATGATAATTGCAAGATAAGCACTGCTTTTATAGTTGTTCATAACTGACGACTCCTGTATAATAGAACTAGTAGTATAATAGTCAGAGGCTCTTTAAAATATCAATTTAGTCAATTTAATCTAAGTATCAAGAAGACGCTACAGTACTGATCTCTCAGCTGAAAAAGTGGGAGTTTTAGCACCGTAAGTCATCGGATCAGTGTCCTTTTAAGCAGCCAATGACAATTTTAGACCAATAACGCAAGTATAGCATAAGCCCTTATAAATATCTAGGGGAAAATGCTAATTGGAGAGGGTATAATGAACATAAATCTTGTAATGACAGCCATTACACCAGGCATTGCTCTTGCTATAATGATTTATTTGATTGATCGATACGACAGAGAACCTATTTGGTTATTGATTAAAACTTTTTTAGGGGGAGCTTTGGTTGTGATTCCCACTATTTTTTTGCAGACATTTTTATCTGCATTTAATGTGTTTTCTGGTTTACTGGGAATAGCCTATATTTCCTTTGTCATTGCGGGTTTTTCTGAAGAATTCCTAAAGCGCATTGTGGTCATGAAAGTGGCCTTTAATCACCCTTCATTTGATGAACGCCTAGATGGTATTGTATATTGTGTGATTGCTTCATTAGGCTTTGCCACCATTGAAAACATCATGTATGTGGTTTTTAGGTATCCAGAGGTGGCTCATGTGGGACTATTTCGTGCCATTTTATCCGTTCCAGCCCATATGCTTTTTGGGATTACAATGGGATATTATTTGTCGTTAGCAAAATTTTGCTTTGATGATAAAACGAAGTTAAGGTTTTATAGAAAATCACTAGTGATGCCGATGATGTTACATGGTACCTTTAACTTTATTTTGCTTTCAGAGGATGGTTTTTTAATTCTAATATTTATTCCTTATGTGATTTATCTGTGGAAAGTCAATTTGAGAAAACTGAAGAAATATTATAAAGAATCAAAGATGATAAATACCAGTTTATATGATGGAGAGATGTATGGAACAGATTGTAGAGGAGAAGATTGAATCGCTAAATATTAAAGGTTTAAAAATCATACAAAACAAGAAGTGGTTTTGTTTTGGCATGGACGCAGTATTAATATCAGATTTTGCAGACATAAAAAAAACGGATACAGTAGTGGATCTAGGAACGGGTACGGGCATCATTCCCCTTTTAATTTGGGGTAAAAAAGAACCAGTGAAAATATATGGTGTTGAAATACAACCTGAAATGGTAGAACTGGCAAAGAAATCAGTATCCCTCAATCATTTAGAAGATCAAATACACATTATTCACATGGATATGAAAAGCCTTTCTGCACAAACATTTGAAAAGGTGGATGTGGTTGTTTCAAATCCACCTTATATTGAATATCAAGGAGGTATTGTTAATCCAGAATCACAAAAAGCTTTAGCAAGACATGAAATTGCCTGCGACTTAGAAGATGTTATTAATGCCGCTGCAAGAATTTTAAAACAACAAGGATCTTTCTTTATGATACATCGACCCTATCGATTAGTGGATATTTTTTCTTTAATGCGAAAACATCGACTAGAGCCTAAGAAAATTCGTTTTGTACATCCTAAAGAAGGACAAAAACCCAATATGATTATGATTAAAGGGGTCAAAGGGGGTAAAATGGAATTGCAAGTAGAACCTCCCTTATATGTGTATAATCATGAGGGAGTTTACACAAAAGAATTACTAAAAATTTACGAATTGGATGATCAATCATGATAGGAAAACTTTATGTGTGTCCTACACCAATAGGTAATCTTAAAGATATCACCATGAGGACTTTAGAAGTTCTGCAAAATGTAGATTATATTGCAGCCGAAGATACACGGCATACGATTAAACTTTTAAATCACTATGAGATAAAAACAGCACTGATTAGTTACTATGAACATAATGAAGCTACAAAAAGTGACTGGATTATTGAAAAGTTACAAGAAGGCAAGGATTTTGCTTTAGTAACAGATGCAGGGACTCCGGGCATATCAGACCCAGGCTCAGTTTTAATACAAAAATTGATTCTTTTGGGAATAGAGATAATAGTTTTGCCAGGTGCTACAGCTTTTGTACCCGCATTAGTTGTCTCAGGTTTAAATACGAATCGCTTTGTGTTTGAAGGGTTCTTACCAGTAAAAAAGGGTGATAAAAGAAGGCAGTTAGAAACATTGAAGTATGATACGAGAACGATTGTGTTATATGAGTCTCCCCATAGACTTTTAGAAACCCTAGAGAGTTTACATTCTGTGTTGGGAAATCGAAGAATGGCTATTTGTAGGGAATTAACTAAAAAATTTGAAGAAATTGTTAGAGGTAGTATCGAGGAATGTCTGCATTATTTTAAAGAAAACATCCTAAAAGGCGAATTTGTTTTGGTAATCTCTGGATTAGAAAGTGAAAAGACACATCTGGTGCAAGATGAAGATATGGATCAAGCACTGAAACAATTAATTCAAGAAGGATACACAAAAAAAGATGCCATTAAGTATTTAGTAGAGCAATATGGTTGGAACAAAAAAACATTATATAAAAAGTCACTAGAACTATAATAGATAAGCAAGGTTGATAAATACACACACGCAAAATGAATGCAAACAAGCACAAAGGAGACTAAGATGACGATTTTACTAAAAGGTTTAGAAGTAGCAAATACGATGACACACACCATTCAAAAAGAAGTTGATGGATTTAAAGAACAAGGAATTTATCCAAAACTAGCTATTGTGAGAGTCGGTGAATCACCTAGTGATTTATCTTACGAAAAAGGAGCTTTAAAGAGAATGGAAAAATGTGGCATAAAAACGGAAGTTCATGTATTGTCACAAGAGGCCGATCAAAGTGAAGTTATAAAAATCATCAAATCTGCTAATGAAGATGCTTCAGTTCATGGTATATTGATGTTTAGACCGTTACCAAAACACATGGATGAGACAATGATTCAAGAACAGATTTCTCCTGAAAAAGATGTGGATGGGATGTCCATGATTAACTTTGGCAAAGTGATGGCAGGTGAGGTAGATGGATTTCCTCCTGCAACGCCTGCTGCAGTGATGGCTATACTCAAGCATTACCAAATTGAGATCAAAGGGAAGCATTGTGTCATTGTAGGAAGATCTACTGTTGTGGGCAAACCCGTTGCCATGATGTTACTAAAAGAGAATGGCACAGTGACCATTAGCCATTCAAAAACTGAGAATTTAAAAGAGGTCTGTCGAAGGGCAGATATTCTTGTCGTGGCCATTGGGAGAGGGCGTATGATTACAAAGGATTATGTAAAAAATGGAGCGGTTGTGATTGACGTAGGTATAAACATAGACGAAAACAATCAGTTATGCGGTGATGTCAATGAGGGTGATTGCATGGATATAGCTTCAGCATTAACACCAGTACCAGGTGGCGTAGGTTCAGTGACCACAAGCATATTAGCAGCACATGTTCTAAAAGGGTGTAAAACTCAATGGTTGAAAAATCATAAGGAATAGTGTAAAATCATTTGGTAACCTAGGGTTAAGGTAGATTTAGAGGAGTATTCATGAACAATATATATAATACATTAAAACAACAATTAAATGGGAATGTTCACAAAGAATTTATTATAAAAGATAATACTTATTTTAAAATCGGTGGTTCAGTAGATGTTTTTGTTGAACCTGAAAACGAATCGGAATTACAATTTGTGTTACAACAGATTGGACACTCAAAAGTACCTTTTTATATTATTGGCAATGGCACTAATTTGCTATTTTCTGATAATGGCTACAGAGGTGTTGTCATTAAAGTAGGATCAAATTTTAATGGCATTTATGTTAAGGGTAATAAGGTATCTGTCGGCGCAGGGACATTATTATCTCAAACAGCCCATGCCGCTGCTGAAAAAGGACTAGGTGGACTTGAGTTTGCAAGTGGTATTCCTGGTTATATGGGAGGAGCCATTGCCATGAATGCCGGAGCGTATGGTGGTGAAATGTGTCAGGTCATAGAGAGTGTGAGATGTATGGATTATCAGGGAAAAGTGTATGAACTGTCTAATGAAGAGATGCACTTTAAATATCGTTCGAGTCGTGTATTCGATCAGGGACTAATAGTGCTTTCCGCTGATTTAAGATTAGAAAACAAAGATTCCGCTAGTATATACGAACAAATGAAAGAGTTAGCAAAAAAAAGAACCGAAAAACAACCATTAGACAAACCTAGTGCAGGCAGCACCTTTAAGCGACCACAAAATGGTTTTGCAGCTAAGCTGATAGAAGAGGCGGGACTTAAAGGATTAAGATACAGAGGTGCTATGATCTCCGATAAACACTGTGGTTTTGTCATTAATGACAACAACGCTCAAGCAGAAGATGTGTTATCTTTAATGAGAATCATAAGAGAAACCGTTTATGACAAATATGGTGTTGTTTTAGAGCCTGAAGTCAGAATTATTGGAGAGGATTTTTAATGGTAAGAATAATCAAAGATTATCATATCCACTCTAAATACTCAAAAAATGGTCATTGTAGCAATGAAATTGAAGAAATTGTTAAAAAAGCTATAGCAAAAGGACTTAAGGAAATTGCTATTTCAGATCATGGTATTAGTCATTTTCTCTACGGAACCAGTGAAAAAAATTTGCTTAAAGCTAAAGAAGAAATCGAAGCATTAAGGATTAAGTATCCAGAGATTCAAATCAAATTAGGTATTGAAGCAAATTTAACGGGTTATGATGGCCAAACGGATATCACAGAAAAAGTAGCACAAACATGTGATGTTATTCAAATGGGTATACATTATGGCGTTCGTTTCCATGGGATAAAAGATAGTTTCGTGTTTTTTGTCTATAATTTCTTATCTAGATGGCATCTAGGTTTAAGAATGAAAATGAAGAAGAAAAATACTGAAGCGATGGTATTGGCAATGAATAGATATCCCATACAAGTGATTACACATCCTGGAGACAAAATTCCGGTAGACATAATTAAATTAGCTGAAATTGCCAATCAAAAAAACATCTTATTAGAAATTAACAACTCACATAGGCACTTGTCTACAGATGAGTTGAAAGCGATAAAAAATGAAACCGTTAAATTTATTGTGGGTTCAGATGCCCATACATATGATGATATTGGTTCATTTAATAAGGCTTATGATAGAATAAAAGCAGCAGGAGTCCCCATTCATCAGGTTGTAAATTTGGAGGAAAAACAATGAGATTTGTTGTAATCACAGGGATGTCAGGTGCAGGTAAAAGTGTGGCAGTTAAAGCTTTTGAAGATTTAAATTATTATTGCATGGATAATTTACCACCCTCTTTATTGTCTGAGTTTGCAAAATTGTGTCGAGAATCAACCAAGACTTTTACAGATGTGGCTATTGTGGTGGATATTCGTGGTGGCGTGTTTTTTAACGATTTATTTAAAAGCCTGTATGTGTTAGAAAATGAGGGTTTTGATTATGATATTTTGTTTTTAGATGCAACAGACGAAGTGCTAGTTAAAAGATTTAAAGAACACAGAAGACCCCACCCAGCAGATCCATCTGCAAGAATAATTGATGCCATCGATATTGAGCGAAAGATGTTAAGTGAAGTTAAAAAGAAATCTAACTATATTATCGACACTTCAAATTTGACAAATGCCATGTTAAAAGAAGAGATTAATGAGATTTTTCTCAGAGGGCATTCACAGAAAAACATCACCATATCCATTGTTTCTTTTGGTTTTAAAGCAGGAGTTCCCATGGATTGTGATCTTGTATTTGATGTAAGGTTTTTACCTAATCCTCATTATATTGATGACATGAGGGACTTAAATGGAAATGACAAGGCTGTGCAAGAATATGTGATGAAACATGAACAGAGCCAAGTTTTTTTGGCTAAGTTAGAAGATATGTTGAAGTTTTTAATGCCTTATTATCAAAAAGAAGGAAAGACGCAATTAGTGATTGGTATAGGATGCACAGGGGGGAAGCATCGATCAGTGACTATTGCCAATCTATTAGCAGATATCATTGATAAGGAAGATTACAGAACCATAGTAACACATAGAGATATTCTAAGATAAAGAGGCAAAAAGTGAAAAGACAGAGATTAGAGAATGATTTAATACAGGGTAATATCACCCAATCATTATTTAGACTCGCTTTACCTGTTATGGGAACTTCTTTTATTCAAATGGCTTATAATATGGTGGATACCATATGGATTGGACGTTTAGGGAGTGGAGAAGTTGCTGCTGTGGGAACGGCGGGTTTTTACCTGTGGTTAGCATTTGGCGTTATTTTATTAGCTAAAATAGGGGCACAAGTGAATGTAGCACAGAGCTTAGGTAGAAAAGACGAGATGGCCGCATCAGCATATAGTGCAGCAGGGCTTCAAGGGGCTATGTTTTTTGGGTTAACGTATGCTACATTGGTTTTTGTATTTCGATATCAACTGATTGGCTTTTTTAATATAAATGATGCGGTGGTAAACAGTCAAGCAGTGGCGTATCTGCAAATTGTTGTTTTTGCTATCTTTTTTTCTTTTATTAACGAAGTCTTTTCAGGGATTATTATAGGAAGTGGGAATAGTTCCTTTCCTTTTAAAGTGAACATGGTAGGATTGATGACAAATATTGTGCTGGACCCTATTTTAATATTTGGACTATTAGGAATGCCTAGGCTAGGAGTTAAAGGCGCTGCCATTGCCACTCTAACAGCCCAAATCTTAGTGACAATCATTTATATTGTATTTACTAAGAAGCAAAACTTCATTTTTCTTAAAGCAAAACTATTTAAAAAACTATACGTTAAAGAAATCTTAGATAATGCAAAAATAGGCTTTCCTATTGGCTTGCATAGTGTATTCTTTACTTTTTTTTCCATGGTGTTGGCAAGGATTGTAGCAGAATGGGGACCTACAGCCATTGCTATTCAAAGAGTAGGGGGTCAGATAGAATCCATATCTTGGCGTACTTCTGATGGATTTTCATCCTCCTTAAGTTCTTTTATAGGACAAAATCATGGAGCACGCCAAAAAGAGCGTGTGAAGCTAGGATATTTGAAGTCGATTAAAATCATGACCGTTTTTGGATTAGCCACATCTTTTTTACTGATTGTATTAGCAGAGCCTATTATGGGTGTGTTTATACCAGAAAGCCAAGCAATTGCTCTGGGTCGAGATTATTTAAGAATTCTAGGATTATCTCAACTGTTTATGTGTTTAGAAATAACAACACAAGGAGCTTTCTCAGGATTGGGTATCACCAAACCACCCGCCATCATTAGTATTTTGTTTAATGCTGCTAGAATACCAACGGCTCTGTATTTGTCTTCAACGGTGTTGGGACTGAATGGTGTTTGGTGGAGTGTCAGTGGAACTAGCATATTTAAAGGGATTATTGTAGTCACATGGTTTATGTTTGTTTTGAAAAAATATTTAGGTGATTCATAGGAGGCAAAAATGGCAAATTTATGGAGTGGTCGCTTTGAAAAAGATATGGATGAATTAATGGTATCATTTAATGCATCCATTGATTTTGATAAAAGATTTTTTGAAGTCGATATACAAGGAAGCATCGCACACATTACAATGTTAGCAGAGCAAAAAGTTGTCACAGAACAAGAAAAGGATTTGATTATAGAGGGATTATTAAGTATCAAAGATAAGATTTTTAAGGGAGAAGTGGTTTTTCATCATCGATTGGAAGACATCCATATGACCATTGAATCTTTATTAATTGAAGAGATTGGAGAAACAGGTAAGAAACTGCACACGGGAAGAAGTCGTAATGACCAGATTGCTTTAGATACCCGCCTATATATGAAAGGGGAAGTCAATGAATTAATTGTCATAATAAAACACCTCTTAGAGGTCTTAGTGAATAAAGCAGAATTGTATAAGTCAGAATTAATGATCGGCTTTACTCATTTGCAGCATGCACAACCAGTAACCATTGGCTTTTACCTAATGGCTTACTTCCAAATGTTTAAGCGAGATTTAGAACGCATGGAAGATGCGTTAAAACGAATAGATGTGAATCCTTTAGGTGCAGGAGCATTAGCTGGAACAACAGTGCCCATTAATAGAGAAAGAACAAGGGAATTACTAGGGTTTGCTTCAATAACAGAAAATGCATTAGATACTGTTTCAGATAAAGACTTTGTCCTTGAGTTTTTAAGCCATAGTGCCATTTGCATGATGCATTTGAGCCGTTTTGCAGAAGAATTTATTTTATGGAATTCTCAAGAATTTGGATATATAGATATTGATGATGCTTACTGTACCGGAAGTAGCATTATGCCACAAA
>SKID01000231.1 GCA_007116605.1 Tissierellia bacterium | reverse complement strand
TAAAATAATCCCCAAAATTAATGCCCCGATTATTATTTTAAGTGGTTTCATAAATCAATCACCTTTACCCAAAATCAATTCATAACTCATGTCTTCTAATTCCAACTTATCTTGCATTCCTTTTGTCGCATAGATTTGTTTGTCTTCTGTTACAATCATGCCTTCATAACCTTCTAAGCTGTTTAATAGCTCCATGCCTGCTTCAACTGTCATGTTAAACAGTGCAGTGGCTATTATGTCCCCAATCATCGCTTCTTGTCCAATAACAGCTGTTGTCATTATCCCTCTTTGGGATGGATATCCAGTAGAGGGATCGATGATATGGTGGTATCTCATCCCTTTTTCTTCAAACAATGCTTGATTAAATCTTTCGTAATCTCCAGATGTGATTACCACTTCATCCCTTGCTTTTATTCTTGCTAATAGGCTTTTGCCTGAATCTTCTCTTCTAGGGTGAGCCACACCTACTGTCCATGGCGTATTGTCCCATCTCTCACCAATGACTAATACATCTCCACCTAAATTAATAATCCCATGCTCCACACCTTGTTCTCTTAAGTAACGAGCCATTTGGTCACCAATAAAGCCTTTTGCTACGCCACCTAAGTCAATGGCCATGTTTTCATTTTGCAAAGATATCGCCACTCTATCCCTATCTAGAAGAACCTTCTGATAATTCACAAGGCTTTTTGTCACTCCAATTTCTTCATCCGTTGGGAGTACTGTTTTTTCAGCTTTTAAGTCCCATAGTCTGATTAAAGGATAAATGGTAATGTCAAAGGCTCCTTGTGTTTTTTCACCAAACTTTAAGCTTGTCTCTATTACATGAAAGGTTTCTGGTGAAATGACTACAAATTCTCCCGAATGTTTTTGATTTATTCTGTATACATCACTACCCTCAATAGATATACTCATCATTTTTTCATAATCATTCACCATGGTTCGCAGATTTTTTATCAGTGTCGTTGCCTCTGGATGATTGACTATGGTAATCGTTATAAGGGTGTCTATTGCAAAAAATTGCTCCTGTACACGTATAGGATCTTGATTCACGCTCGTATTGTGATCATTATTGCATGCCACAAGAAACAATGACACTACCATAATGAAACCGAGATAAATCTTTGTCATTTTATTCACTGTTGTCACCTTTTTTCTATCCTTTCATTTTATTCGATGAGTAACAGTGATTAGACTCCTACTTTAAGAAGTGGCCGTCTTATCACTGTTACTCATTGGGAAATTTTTTTGAGCTTACGATATTCTATTTTAGCATATACTTTGAAACTTACAGGTATTATATGCTTCATGATCCAAAATAAAAAAGATGGGTAAATATGGTTTTTTTTGTTTTTGATACCTTTGACAATCTTTTTCGCCACTTTTTCAGGAGATTGAGATGGCCACGGCATTGGAGCCTCTTTTTCATGCTTAAAAAAATCTGTTCGTGTCGCAATAGGGTATACCATTTGAAAATACTGTCCAGGTCCCAATTCGTAACGGTAGCTATCTGCAAAGCCTCGTAAAGCTGCTTTCGTACTACAATACAAAGCATACCCAGGTAAAGAAAAATAACTCATTGCACTGGCTGTACAGATGACTTGGAATGGTCTGTCATTATTTAAAGCCTTCATCTTTTCAGCCCCATAAATCACTGAATAAACATTCGTTTCAAATATAGACTGAATTTTTTGCCAATCTGGATTTTCAATCTTTTCGTAATATGAATACCCTGCATTCCCAATGTAAATATCAATATGTCCTAATTTTTCTTGGGCAAATTGGAACAAATCATCTATTTGTTCGGGACGAGATACATCTGCATTTTTAGTCCAGAGATGATCCTTTTCTTGTATTTTGCCCTCAATGGTTCGTGATGATGCCACTATGTGGTGACCTTCTTGAAAAAGCTCATGTAGTAATGCTTTGCCTATCCCAGAAGATGCTCCAGTCAATAAAATCTTTTTTGAGTTCATAACGCCTCCATCAGTAAGCAATAGTTGATTCCCTTCTTTTTCTATGGGTTTAATCCTTTTCTTTTTTGTGAGTGCTTAATAAAATTATCTCCTTGTGAAATAAGCATTCCCACTAACATCAAACCACATCCAAAAATCCCCCTTAGAGGCAAACTTTCACTCAGTAACCACATGCCTCCCAATGCAGCAAATACTGCTTCCATGCTTAAGGCAATAGCAGCATGAGAAGGTTTTGCATATCTTTGGGCTACAACTTGTAGGGTGTATGCAATCCCAACTGACATGAGTCCACCATATAAAATTGGCACCAAGGCTTGTATAATTCCTGCTATTTGAATTTCTTCGAAAATAAAGGCAGCAATAATACTTAACACGGAACATGCTGCAAACTGCATGGATGACAATTTAAGGGCATCCACTCTTGAAACAAAGAAACCAATAAGGAGTATATGAGCTGCCCAAAAAAAAGCCCCTACTAATTGTAAAAAATCTCCAAATTCAATGGTTAAATCCTCATTAATGCTTAAGAAATATAATCCGATTGCTGCTACAATTGCACCCACCCATATATTTGCTGTTGATTTTTGTTTAATGAAGTACCCCATAATGGGTACAATGACAATATACAAACTGGTGATAAACCCTGCTTTTCCTGCTGTGGTATACATTAATCCTACTTGTTGTAAAGTAGCTGCGATAAACAAGACCGACCCTGCAATCATACCATATTGAATAATATGTTTTAGACTGTCTCTTGACGCATCTTCTCTTTTTTTTTGATTGCTTTTCTTTAAATCTAACCATTTGATAACTGGTATCAAAGAAAGGCTACCCAGGGCAAAACGTACACCATTATATGTAAAAGCACCTACATATTGCATACCTACTCTTTGTGCTACAAATGCAAATCCCCATATAGCTGCCGTAATTAACAAAAGAAAACTTGAAACTAATTCTTTATTTTTCATACTTCCTCCAAGCATTTCTGAATGCAAATTATTTTTTCAATTATGATTATATCATACACACCATTAAAATAATTTAAAAAAGAATTAACAATAAAACGTTTGCATTATCTAATTGAATGTGATAACATTTTAGAAATATTTTGAGGATGTAGACTTAATTTCAATTGCTTTCTTAAGCATCCCCAATTAACGATAAGATAAAGGAAGTGTTAAAATGAGAATTGTTGCCGATAGCAGTTGTGACTTAAATGAATCCCTGAAAAAGACACTTGATGTTACACTAGTGCCTTTAACTATCTCTGTAGGTGATCAACATTTCAGAGATGACGATACACTGAATGTTAAAGAAATGATGGATGTCATCGAAAGCAGTAAAGAAGTCCCTCGATCTTCTTGTCCTTCTCCACAAGACTTTATCAACGCTTTTAAAGAAGCTGGCTCTGTGTTTGTAGTCACATTAACAGCTGCTTTAAGTGGCACTTACAATAGTGCTATGTTAGCAAAAGACCTTTTTTTAAAAGAACAAGAAGAAAAATTCATCCATATTTTCGATTCAAAAGGATCTTCTGTTAAAGAAACTTTAATTGCCTTAAAG
>SKID01000174.1 GCA_007116605.1 Tissierellia bacterium | reverse complement strand
TTCTTCTAATTTCATTATACAATGTACTATGTATGTTGAGTAGTCTCACTGAAGGTTTTGGGTTTAAAAATGTCACTCGTTCTTTTCCTGGAAACACCCCAATACTATTAAAAATCAATTTGAACTTTTTTACATTAAAAAATAATGAATAAACAATTTCTTCAAGCAATTGGACATTTTCCATTTCAGCATAATAAACAGCTAAAGAAATATGGGGTCGTCCACCTTGTTGATGCATGAAACTTCCACCACCCTGTTCATTCAATAATTTCCAATAGTTTCTTATCATGGCCTCACTCTTGCCATCGAAAAGCAATTCAACTGCGTAACCCATGAAAATCCTCTCCTATTCGTGACACCATTATATCACTTTCGGAAAGGATTTTCACTATTTTATGACAATTTAGTTAATCTTGTCTGATTTCACACGGCTTCCAAATTGCATCATTTGACTCATTAAATTGGCATCTTTACATTATAGCATCCAAAAGGAGCCCTTTAGCAATCTTCTCCTTCTTGTGCCACATATCCATGTTTTGACAGTGCTTTTAATGCTATCTCTAAATTTTGTTCATTGACTAAAAGGATAGGACCTGTACATCCCATGCCACTTTCAGCATAGATGGATTCTTTCCATAAGGCTTTCATAGCATCCTCTAAGTCTAAAATATCAATGCCTGCTATTTGACCTGTTACAATTTGTTTTTCAGGCATTTTAACAGTATCATCTGTTTCTTTGTTTTGGTCAAGTTCTTTAACAAACTCCTCTAAGCCCGCTTTCTTTGCTTGGTCTAACTCTTTTTTTGCTACATCTTGCAAACTCCCTTTAGCCAAATCGGCAGCGTACTGAAGGGCATTGGCTACCACAGGAATCCCTGAAGCACGAGATAAAATAAGAATAATTTTATCATAGTTGTCTCCCACACCAGGTCCATAACCATAACCTACTGATTCATAGTTTCCTCCAGTTGTAAACGAAGATAAGACCTTCATCATGACATTGCCAGTTAGTGTATCCATCACCATGATATCAGGGGTTGCCATTAGCAAGTCATTTCCTCTCATGACGATGCCCCCATCTTGCCTTCCTGAAGATGCAAAGTGGATAGGATAGCCGTTTCCTTGTAGTTTTTTAAGTACACGTTCAACTTGTCTTGCACCGTCTAGATTTAAAATACCAACCGTTGGCTCTTTTACACCCATAGCTTTTGCAGTAGCTATGCCATACAAAGCATTTTTAATCATCCCTTCTACACGATGAATTGAGGAGGTGCCTGTGGTCGTGGCAAGGAACATTTCTTTACCAAAACCTGGAGTAACCACTTTACCTACTGTTGATACACCAATTGGGAAATTATAATGCATGGTTACACAAGCTTGTAAGGATCCATTTTCTAAACACTCCTCCATTAATTTAAAGCTTTCTTCTTCAGAGTTAGCTTCTATAATGGGCAAAGATGTTTGAACATGAGGTCCAATAAGGATGACTTCAATATCTTTACTTTTACTTTGTGCAAGCTCAGCTCCTTTGACAATATTTTCAAAACCATGCTCACTCCCTAGAAGTGTAATGCCTACTTTCACTTTATTTTGGTATTGACCACTTTCTATGGCATTACCAATTTCTTGAAATATCTCTCCAATGAGCTTTTTAGTATGTGCTGTATTTTTCACAACAAGCCTCCTATTC
Organism: Tissierellia bacterium; assembly: GCA_007116605.1. Classification (GTDB taxonomy): domain Bacteria; phylum Bacillota; class Clostridia; order Tissierellales; family Dethiosulfatibacteraceae; genus 38-11. Next base: position 1,861 of record SKID01000174.1, on the reverse strand, counting down.
TTGAGACAAACGGGTGCCAAATTCTTTCATTGCCTCTGCAATCATCAGTTTGATTTCTTCCTTTGAAACTGTTTCTGTATTTGTTTTAGGCGTGTTTTTTTCAATAATTACAGAAACACCATCAAACAGATTTGTCATTCTGCCTAAAAACAAACTGCCTTTTCCAACTATCATCACCCGTTCTATTTCTTTATCCAAAATGGCATCTCGAGCAAAACCAACATACGGAACGCCTGATGGAATATGACCTTGTGTGGGTGCCCAGCCTGGCATACCAAATTGATTCACAAAGTTTAATAACTCTTTTTTCTCTAATTCTCCTCTTTTAACAGCCAAAGCCCCAATCATTTTATAATTTGATAAAGGCACATCTCCTGCACCAGCAGGCTTAGTCACATCTGGATTTTGCATTTCAACAGAATATTTATCCACGTCCGTTATTTTTAAACCTGCTGCATCTAAAGGCGCTGTGACCAATGAAGTAATCACTGCTTGGGGAGAAGAACCCGTTCCTACTGTATGTCGACCTACCATGTCCGTTCTAATAATCGGATTATATTGATCATCTTCGCTGATTAATAAGCCAAAACCACCAATCACATCTTCTAATATAGGCATCCCTTTTTTTACATGATCTTTGCCATTCATTCCTAGTTTTGCTGTTGCACCTCCTGCTACAACTGCCACATTTTTATAAACACCTGCTTGTACTAAAGCAGCAGCTTGTATTAATGCATGGGTTGGCGCCGCACAAAAGCCTCTAAGATCAGAACCTGTAGCATTTTTTGCACCGGCAGTTTCCGCAATGGCTTTTGCAAAGTTTCCACCACCTCTTTGATTCATATCTCCACAAGCTTCTTCGGAACACTCTATCACATAATCTATTTCATGAATATCAATATTAGAATGTCTCACTAAATGCTTTAAAGCTAACACTCCTGAAGCTTTTGAAACAAGATTTTCAAACATAATATGTGCTGTTAAGTTCACATCTACATCGTGTGCTCTTTTCACACATCCTACAAGTTTTTGATTGTGATATAATGCTTCAGCGTGATTAAACTGAACTTCTTTTTCGATTTCAGCGATTGTAGCCGGGTTTTTTATTTGTTCTATTTCACTTGAGTCAAATAATATGTGTTCACATAGTTTTGCTTTAATTTCTTCTTGAAAAGATTCCTCTAACATGACTAGACCAAATGAATCAGACAATTTTATTAGACCGATAAATTCATCTTGAGGCATCACTTCTCCATAAGGACCTAATCTATCTTTTATGGAAACGGATTGATTATACCAAGGCAATGGCATTTTATCCAAATCTGCAGGTTTTAAATTACCAATATACACCTGACTAGGACCATAATCCAATACTTGATCATAAGTTCTAATATTGTCTAGAATGTTTTTTAAGTACTCTGATTCTGGGTTTGATAATCTTTCCATCGTCTGGGTCGTTCCATTATGTATAATCATGTCCGGAGTGTTTACCAACACATAACTTGTACCTTTAATTACTGAATATCCCATTTTATCCTCCAAATATTCTGAACGATTGATTATTTCATGACTAACAGTGCCAAAACTCCACTTCTTAAAGTGGGGTATAAATACTGTAAAGTCCCTAGATAAAGGGTCTCTAACATTCAGGTGGTCCTTTAAAGGCCATCTGAATGTTAGAGACCCTTTAATATTGGAAATGGGTGTGAACACACCCATTTCTTATTAACAGTATTTGCAAAATTCATTTCTGATGGCTGACATTTCGTCTATAATCTCATCTACTTCTAAGACCATTTCCATCATGCTAATTTGATCTTCATATACTTCTTCACTTACTGCTTCTTTGAACTCTGGTTCG
>SKID01000030.1 GCA_007116605.1 Tissierellia bacterium | reverse complement strand
GACTCTGTCAGTCTTCTAGTTTTAGTATTTCGGCTCAATAGATAGCTCCTAACTTTTTGGAATACAATCATTCTACATTATTTTAGCATGATTTTCAAACCTTTTCACTAAAGCTTATGGAGGGGTCTGTTTTCAGTAAAAGAAACTTTGATTTATTTGGTCATGTCGCATATAATAGGATTACGAGTTTAGAAAGGTGGTTTAATTATGAAAAAGAGATTGTTGATTATTGTATTTGTTTTCACCCTGATTTTTTCACCCATATTATCAACGCCTCAAGCTTATGGCACATCAGTTCACACCATGTCAGAAGAAGAGTTTGACAATGCTGTAGAGTTTATGGGTCGTGTTGCCAAATTTGTCCAGGAAAATTATCTTTACCCTCTCTCTTATGAGGAAATTTTGTTATCTTTGTATCAAGGCATGTTTAATCATTTAGATCCCTATAGTGTTTATTATACCCCTGAAGAGTATGCCCAGTTTACCACTGAAATGTCTGGGGAGTTCTCTGGTGTTGGCATACAAATTGTTAGAGAAAACAATCAGATTATGGTTGTCACACCATTACCACATTCTCCTGCAGAGAAAGCGGGTATTCTACCTAGAGACATTATCCGATATGTAGATCAAGTAGATATTACGGGTTATACCACAGAGGAAGCTGCTAATTTGATTAGAGGACCTGTTGGGTCTCGTGTCACACTAGGGATTGAACGATCTGGACAACTGATCTATTTCAATGTCACCCGTGACATTATCGTCGTGAGTAGTGTCTATTCTGAAGTTCTCAACGAAGATATTGGTTACTTACGTATCACACAATTCAACGAGAACACGGCTCAACTTTTAGCCCGTGAGATGTATCCCTTAATGGATGAAGAAATCCAAAAACTGATTATTGACTTGCGTAACAACCCTGGCGGTAGTTTGAGTGAGGTTATCCAAATACTCAATATTTTTGTTCCCGAAGGACCTTTAGCCTATGTGATCCGTAACGATGGCAGTGAAACAGTCTATACCAGCAGCTTATCTGTCCAAAACTACGAGATTGTTGTTCTTGTAAATGAAGGTAGTGCCAGTGCTTCTGAAATTTTTGCAGGCGCCATCCAAGATCGTAAAGCAGGTACTGTAGTAGGTACCCAAACTTATGGCAAAGGTGTGGTTCAAACCCTATATCCGTTAATTGATGGAAGTGCTATTAAATTAACAACCGCTGAATATATCACTGCCAACAGAAATTCTGTTCAAGGCATAGGTATCACCCCAGATATTATTGTAGAAAACAACAGAAGCCGAGGAAGAGATGTTGACACTAGCCTGATACCTACCTTTGCTAAAAACAGAAAACCTGACATTGGTTATGTAGGTTTAGATGTGCTTGCCGCAGAAATGATTTTAGAAATATTAGGGTATCCTGTTGAAGAACCTGATGGAGTATTTGATCAAACACTAAAAGATCAAATTACCCAATTCCAAAGAGATCAAGGGACTTATCCTTATGGTGTTTTAGATTTCACGACGCAAGATGCTCTTTCTCGGGCCTTAGACAATTATCTAGTGGATACCGAAACAGATTTCCAGTTAGAAAAAGCCCTTGAGCTATTGAATTAGCCTCGTTTTAATTAAAAAAACCCACAGAATGAAGGGTTAACTTCCCGACTCCTGTGGGTTTTTTTGATATCTTTTATTCGTTTACCACTCTTGTGCCACTTAACCCTTTTAGTGCATCTTCTGCTTTTTCTAAAGAAGCTATAATAGCCTTTCTACCTGGTTTAGAACTAGAAAATTTAACAGCTGCTTTCACTTTTGGCAACATACTTCCTGGTGCAAAATGACCTTCATCAATATATTGATGGGCTTCTGCTACTGTCATTACTTCTAAATCTTTCTGGTTTGGTTTGCCAAAATGAATAGACACCCGATCCACCGCTGTTAATACGACAAAATAATCTACATCTAATATCTCTGCAATTTTTTCTGATGCAAAATCTTTATCTATCACTGCAGCTACACCTTTCAGTTGATTCCCTTCTTTTACAACTGGAATGCCACCACCACCGACAGTAATCACAACCACACCTTGGTTAACTAAGGTTTTGACGACTTCTTTTTCAACAACATCTACAGGAATAGGTGATGGTACAACTCGTCTCCATCCTCTGCCTGCATCTTCAACCATTTGATAGCCCTTTTCAGTGGTTAATTTTTGTGCTTCTTCTTCTGAATAAAAGGAACCAATGGGCTTTGTAGGGTTTTTGAAAGCTTCATCATTGACGTCAACTTCAACTTGGGTCACGATAGTGGCTACAGACTTGACAATATTTCGATTTAGTAATTCTTCTCTAATGGCATTTTGTAAATGATAGCCTATATATCCTTGACTCATGGCGCCGCATTCTGGAAATGGCATTTCGGGTGTATTGGCTGGAGATTTAGAAGCTGTCTCCATTGCTAAGTTTATCATTCCTACTTGAGGTCCATTTCCATGGGCAATAATGACATCATGTCCATCCTGAATTAAATCCACAATGGATCGAGCCGTTTGTTTTACTAAATACCATTGTTCATCCGGTGTGTTCCCTAAAGCATTGCCACCTAAGGCTAGTACAATTTTCATAGTTGCCTCCTAATTAAGCCATTGTTGCAACCATTACAGCTTTGATGGTATGCATCCTGTTTTCGGCCTCATCAAACACTTTAGAGTATTTGCTTCTAAAAACTTCATCCGTAACTTCCATTTCTGTAAGACCATACTTTTCATAGACTTCTTTTCCCACTTCTGTATTCAAGTCATGAAATGCAGGTAAGCAATGAAGAAAAACAACATTTGGATTTCCTGTTTTTTGAATCATATCCATGTTTACTTGGTAAGGTGTGAGCATTTTGATTCTTTCTTCAAACTGATCTTCTTCGCCCATAGATACCCATACATCTGTATATATCACATCGGCATCTTTTACACCTTCGGCCACGTTATCTGTTAATTCAATGCTGCCGCCTGTTTCTTCAGCAACTTTTCGCATCTCTTCCACTAGCTCATCTGTAGGAAATAAAGATTTCGGTGCAACTCCTACAAAGTGCATACCCATTTTTGCAGCACCAATCATTAATGAATTGCCCATATTATTTCTAGCATCACCTACATAAACAAACTTAATTTTATTAAATGGCTTATCTACATGTTCTTGAACTGTTAAAAAATCAGCTAGAATTTGTGTGGGATGATATAAATCCGTCAATCCATTCCACACAGGAACACCTGCATGTTGAGCCAATAAATCTACCGTTTCCTGTTTAAAACCTCTAAATTCAATGCCATCATAATAACGTCCTAATACTTTTGCAGTATCTTCTATGGATTCTTTTTTGCCCATTTGGCTGTTTGTCAGAAAAGTGACATTAGCACCTTCGTCAAAGGCAGCTACTTCAAATGCACATCGGGTTCTTGTGGATGTTTTTTCAAATAGCAATACGATGTTTTTTCCTTTTAATAGATCATTTTTTATTCCTGCTCTTTTTTTTCTTTTAAGGTCCATGGATAAATCTAATAAATACTTGATTTCATCAAAAGGCGAGG
>SKID01000159.1 GCA_007116605.1 Tissierellia bacterium | reverse complement strand
ATATCCGTAGAATGCGAATGGCAGCCTGGCATGGGGCGGACCATATTATGGTCATTCGAACGGCAGGACAATCTCACTACGATGGACTAATCGAAGGGTCTCCCCAAGGCATTGGTGGCATCCCTGTCACCAGAAAGCAAGTAAGAGCCCAGAGAAAAGCCCTTGATTTTATCGAAGAAGAAGTGGGACGACCCATTAATTATCATTCCTATGTATCTGGTGTGGCAGGACCTGAAATAGCAGTGATGTTTGCTGAAGAAGGGGTGAATGGTGCCCATCAAGATCCTCAATATAACGTGTTGTATCGCAATATTAACATGGTGAGATCCTTTGTGGATGCAGCAGAATCAAAAAAAGTCATGGCCCATGTGGATATGGTTCAAATTGATGGGGCCCATAATGCCAATGCCACAGCTCGAGATGCGTGGAAAGTCATGCCCGAGTTGATGGTACAACATGCTATTAATGCCATGTATTCCTACAAAGCAGGGATGAAAAAAGAAAACATTGCCTTATCTACAGTGCCACCATCTGCTGCACCAGTGCCATGTACCAAATATGATTTACCTTATGCCGTGGCCTTAAGAGATTTGTTTGATGAGTATAAAATGCGTGCCCAGCAAAACACCAAATATATTACATCATCCTCAAGAGAAGCCACCGTGACCCATGTCATGAATATGTTAATCTCTAAAATGACAAGAGCAGATATTCAATCCACCATCACCCCAGATGAAGGGAGAAATGTTCCATGGCATATGTACAACATCGAAGCCTGTGATACAGCCAATCAAACCCTAGTGGGCCTAGATGGTTTGATGGAAATGATCACCTTTAAAACAGAAGGGATCTTGCCTGAAAAGGTAAGAGAATTAAAAGAAAGGGCCATCCTATACTTTGAAGAGTTATTAGCTGTAGGTGGGTACTTTGAAGCTGTGGAAAAAGGCTTTTTTGTGGATTCAGGCATGTATCCAGAAAGAAATGGTGATGGCATTGGTCGAAAGATTGATGATGGAATCGGTGCGAATACGGTATACAAAAGAGATGAAGACTACTTTGCACCAGTCACCGCTCATTTTGGTTATAATAATGTGGGCCAGTATGATCCTTCAGCCATAGACAATCCAGCGGCATTAATCCATGGATGCACTTTAGAAAAACCAGAAAAAATCATCTTTATTGACGAGTTAGATGAATTTGATAATGTGAATCAACGTCTTGAAGAAACTAAAAAATATCAAAACACCTCATGGATGAAACCAGAGATGGAATGGTTAGCAGATGGCACCGTGGTGGTAGAACTATGTTTGCCCACATCAAAAAGAATTGCTGAATTTGCAGCCATTGAGTTTGCAAAGAAGATGAATTTAAAAGACCCAGAAGCCATTCATGTAGAGATGTTACACCCTTCAGAAGGCACAAGAGTCCAAGTAAAAGGGAAAGTAGATTTTGAAATTGACATTAGCACTTTAGAAATCCCAGAAGAGCCAGAAGTGATGAGCTTTGAAGAATTATGGGATGAAATAGACAAAAAACCCATGAAAGTGGTGGCAGCTACTGTAGGAGAAGATGAGCATTCAGTAGGCTTAAGAGAAGTGATTGATATCAAACATGGTGGGATAGAGAAATTTGGTATTGAAGTAGAATATCTGGGTACATCTTGTCCATTAGAAAAACTTGTGGATGCAGCCATTGAGCTCAATGCCGATGCCATCATGGCGTCTACCATTATTAGTCATGATGATATTCATTACAAAAACATGCGACGGATTCATGATTTATGTGTAGAAAAAGGGATTCGAGATCGGATGATGATTATTGCTGGTGGCACACAAGTTACCCCTGAAATAGCGGTGCAAAACGGTGTGGACGCAGGATTTGGTAAAGGATCAAAAGGCATTCATGTGGCCACATTCCTAGTGAAAAAAAGAAAGGAAATACAACATGAAAATTGATGTGTTGGTGGCGGAAATCGGCAGCACAACCACAGTGATTAATGCTTTTCAAGGTATGGGAACCTCTGACCCTGTTTTTGTGGGTCAGGGGCAAGCCCCAACCAGTGTCTCTGAAGGAGATGTGGTGATGGGCTTAAGAGGGGCTTTAGAGGACTTAAAGCATCAATTACAAGTCACCACATTAAGTTATGATCGTTTCTTGGCCACAAGCTCAGCGGCAGGGGGCTTGAAAATGACGGTCCATGGCTTAGTCTATGACATGACTGTTCGAGCAGCCAAAGAAGCAGCATTAGGTGCCGGTGCCAATATACATATGGTGACAGCAGGTCGTTTAAGGCGAACAGATATTGCAAAAATTCGTGCCATCAATCCTAATATTATTCTCATTGCAGGAGGGGTGGATTATGGTGAGCGAGATACGGCTATTTATAATGCTGAAATGATTGCCCAACTGGCCTTGCCTATTCCAGTGATTTATGCAGGGAACATTGAAAATCAAGAAGAAATCCGACTCATCTTTGAAGAAAAAGGACTAGAGATAGCTATTGTAGACAATGTATACCCAAGGATTGACCAACTTCATATTGAACCCACACGGAAAATCATCCAAGCCGTTTTTGAAAAGCATATTGTACATGCACCTGGAATGGAACGGGTAAGAGATATGGTTAATGGCAAGATTGTGCCTACACCAGGTGCGGTCATGTTAGGGGCCCAAATGTTTTACGATTATTTAGGGGATGTTCTTGTTTTTGATGTGGGGGGAGCGACGACAGATGTCCACTCGGTGACAGAAGGCTCAGAAGAATATGAACGTATTTTGATTAGTCCAGAACCTAAAGCTAAGAGAACAGTGGAAGGAGATTTGGGGGTGTATGTGAATCGCAGAAATCTGGTTGATAGATGTGGATTAGAAAGATTAAGCCAGCAAGTGGGTTTGAGTGAAGAGCATATGAATGACTTTGTTGAACAATTGCCCCCTATTCCTCAAAAGCCTCAAGAAATTGAGTTTGTAAGACAACTGACTCAAAAAGCAGTGGAGATTTCTTTAAGAAGACACGGAGGCAAGTTAAGAGACTTGTATTCATCATCAGGTAAAAAACAGGTGGCTGAAGGGAAAGATTTGACTGCCATACGCTATCTGATTGGTACAGGCGGTGCTTTAACCCGATTACCTCATGGCAAGGAACTCATTAAGCAAGTTATTGCCAACACAAAGGGTCATGAGATGTTTCCTACTGAAGAGGCCACAGTGTTACTAGATGATGATTACATTATGGCTTCATTAGGCGTCTTGTCTCAGGAGTATCCTGATGAGGCTTTTCGGCTATTATTAAAATCTTTGCGACTAGAGCATAGCATGTTGGAGGTTGGTCATGACTTATCCTAAAATAGTGGTAGATGTCCATAAGATCAGACACAATGTTTCATTAATTGTTGAAAAATGCGAGAATGAAAAGATAGATGTAGCAGGTGTAACCAAAGTTTTTTGTGCTGAAAAAGAGATTTTAGAAGCCTATGGACAAGGAGGTGTGAAGTATTTAGCAGATTCAAGAATTGAGAATTTAAAAAAGATGACACATATGCCAATGAAAAAAATAATGCTAAGATTACCCATGCCGACAGAAGTAGATGAAATAGTCACTTATGCAGACATTTCTTTAAACTCAGAGTTAAAAACGATCCTTGCATTAAATCAGGCAGCAGAAAAGCAAAATATCAAACATCAAATTATTTTGATGGTAGATTTAGGTGATTTGAGAGAAGGTGTTTTTGACGACAATGAACTGATTGAGTTGACTCGAGAGATTTTACTAATGAATCATATAGAATTAGTCGGTCTTGGTACCAACTTAACTTGCTATGGCGGAGTCATTCCAACAGGTGATAATTTAGGCAAGCTCGTTTTTTTGCAGCATCAAATACAACAACGATTTAATATTAAGCTTCCCTTGCTATCTGGTGGCAATTCAAGTTCTCTTTATTTGCTAGGAGAAAACAAAATACCCTTAGGGATAAATATGCTAAGAGTGGGTGAAGCATTTGTCCTTGGCAGAGAAACCACGCATGGACAATTAATTGATGGTTGCTATGATGATGCTTTTATGTTGGAAGTACAGTTAATTGAGGTGAAAGAAAAGCCTTCTGTGCCCATTGGTGAAATAGGGATGGATGCTTTTGGAAACAAACCCGTTTTTAAAGATCAAGGCATGATGATTCGAGGCATAGCAGCTATTGGAAGACAGGATATGGAACTAGATGGACTGATACCAGTAGATTCTGATATTCATATTGTAGGGGGTAGCTCGGATCACTTGATTCTTGATTTGACAAATGCACAAAAATATTGTGTGGGTGATATAATCAGGTTCAAATTAACTTATAGTGGACTTTTAAGGACCTTTACCTCAGTGTATATCAAAAAAGAATATCTAGCTTGACGCAGATAGCCTCACTGTTATATGATGTATCAACAGAGATTTTGGCTTCAGATGACGTTTAGAACACTTCTTAAACGTTAGAGACTGATATCTGGGATGCTTCAGGACTTACCTCCCACTATATAGAAGTGGGAGTTTTAATGTTGTTATTCATCGGATAAAGGCACATTAAGATGAGTAAATATTAATGATCGACAGTTAGCAAGATTCATGGTTTTATTATGAGTATGCCCTCAGATAGTCATAGAATCAATAGTGAGGTAAATTTGAAAAAAGAACACAGTACTTTAATAATGATTGCTTTAGTGCCAATTGTTTGGGGCTTGACTCCAACAGTGATGATAAAAAGACCCATTCCTTATAAATAATACGACAGAAACCCATGCGGGCTTGCCTGGTATAGCGTCAGAGAAACGAAATAACGCCTAGTATCCTAGGCGTAAAATTTGTTACAATTTCTATTATTATGCATATTATAATGACATGTGATTTAAAAAAGTGGTTCCTATTTCATCTTTTTCATAAATACGAATCAGGTTTCCGGGAATTGTACCATTAACGATTCTAACAAATGAAACACCTTCTTTGATGGATTGGGCACAATTTAATACTTTTGGTATCATACCTTCTTGTATGGTGCCATTTTCAATCATTTCTGAGATGTGATCAATATTAATGGTGGATAGTTTAGTCTCAGGATTTTTTATGTCGCCATACAATCCATCCACATCTGTTAAATAAATTAGCTGATTTGCAGCTAAGGCTGCGGCGATGGCGGAAGCCGCGGTATCCGCATTGACATTAAATGTTTCTCCATGAGAGCTAGTTCCTATGGGTGAAATGACTGGAATCCAATGGTTTTGAATCAAAAGATTGACTAAAGAGACATTTACAGAGATAATTCTTCCCACTTGACCAATATCATGACCTTCTAGTAGCATTTTTTCACATAAGAGAAGTGAACCATCTTTTCCACTGATGCCAACAGCTGGAAGACCATTGTTTAAAAGAGAGGATACGATTCTTTTGTTAACCATACCAGATAGAACCATTTCAGCAATCTTTGTTGTCATCTCATCACTGACTCTGAGACCAGACATAAATTGAGGTATCACATGATATTGAGATAATGCAGTATCGATATCTTTACCACCACCATGGACGATGATGATGAAGATACCCTTTTGTCTTAAATAAAAAAATTGGTCCGATAATGATTCTAAGATGGTAGGTTGATCCATCATAGAGCCGCCTATTTTTATAACCCATAAAGCCTTTGACTTAGATGATTCATGATATTTCATGTTCGATAGTCTCCATTTATTCTGATATAGTCATAGGACATGTCACAACCCCAAGCTTCAGCATCAGCATGACCATCTTTAAGGACTAATATAATTTCAACTGAATTGCCTTTTAAAACTTCTGCAGCAACTTCTTCATTAAAGCTTAAAGGAATACCCTCCTCCACTAGACGAATGCTCCCAAATCGACTTTTGAGCATCAAGGATACAGCATCAGGATTAAACATTGCTCCAGAATAGCCCATGGCACATAAAATACGACCCCAGTTAGCGTCTTCACCAAAAAAAGCAGTCCTAACAAGATTTGAGTTGACTATAGAACGTGCTAATAAACGGGCATCTTGTTTTGTTTTTGCACCGTAGATTTTCACTTCTAAAGTTTTGGTAGCGCCTTCACCATCTCTGACAATCATAATGGCAAGCTCTCGATTAATCAAATCAAGGGCTTTTTTGAAAGCATCATAGTCTTCGTTTTCTTCTGTGATTTTATTGTTTTCTGCCAATCCGTTAGCTAAAACAAAAACCATATCATTGGTGCTCGTGTCTCCATCAACAGAAATCATGTTGTAAGTATCTTGAACACTATCTAACAGTGCTTTTTGCAATAAATGTTGTTCAATGTCCACGTCAGTAGTAATAAAAGTTAGCATGGTAGCCATGTTTGGGTGGATCATTCCTGAACCCTTTGCCATTGCGCCTATACGTACCACTTTGCCACCGATGATGACTTGTCCAGAGACTTCTTTTGAAACGGTATCTGTGGTCATTATGGCAGAGGCAGCATCAATAGCCCCTTGACGGTCATTGGTTAGAAAGTGGACACTTTTCTCGATGCCTTCTTCGATGATATCAATGGGAATTTGAACACCAATCACACCAGTAGAAGCGGTAAGAACACTTTCGACAGGAATTTTCAGATGAGTAGCTAGGCTATCTGCCATTTTTTGGTTGTTTATTATTCCTTGATGGCCTGTGCAAGAGTTGGCATGGCCACTATTAATGACAATGCCTTGAATCAGGCTTTTGTTTTTTAGAACTTCAATATTACGAATAACAGGTGCACCTTTCACTAAGCTTTGAGTAAATGTACCGGCATAAGTAGCAGGTACTTTTGAATAGATAATTGCTAAATCTCGACGTTTGTTTTTTAGACCAGTGTAACGGCCACAAGCAAAAAAGCCCTTTGCTTCAGTCACACCATTATGATTAATTTTCATTTGAGCCTCCTATATTGGGAAAGGACTGATAAAATCAAGTCCAGTAGTTTCTTTAATACTATGAATCGCATTCATGTTTTGTACAGCTTGTCCAGATGCACCTTTCACCAAGTTATCTAAAGCACTGGTAAGGACAATTTGATGGGTTTCATGATTGTAAAAGCAGTTAATGTCTATTAAATTTGTTCCCTTAACCCAGCGAGTTTCAGCAGGTATTCCTTCAGGCAATAGTCTGATAAAGGCTTCATCTTGGTAATGATTGACATAACATTGACGAAGTGTTGAAAGGGATACCTCCTTTTTTGGTTTGCAATAGATGGTGGTTAGAATACCTCGATTCATTGGAACTAAATGAGGTGTAAAAGTTAAATGAATAGGTGTATTTGAAAAAACAGAGAGGTTTTCTTCTATTTCAGGGGTATGTCGGTGCTGACCTATATTATAACTTTTAATATTTTCGTTGATTTCTGTATAATGGGTTGTAAGAGAAAGACTGCGACCTGCACCGCTAATGCCTGACTTAGCATCAATAATGATATTTTCAGGACTAATAAGGTCATTAGCTAATAAAGGGGCTAAAGTCAAAATGCTACAGGTCGTATAACATCCAGGATTTGCAATTAAGCGAGCGGACTGGATATCCTTTCTAAATAGTTCAGTTAAGCCATAAACAGCTTGTGAAATCAGTTCTGGGTGGCCATGTCCAGAACCATACCATTGTTCATAAGTTTTGATATCTTTCATGCGAAAATCAGCACCTAAATCAATAATGATCACTTGATCTAATAGCCTTTTAGAAATGAGTTGTGAGGAATGATGATGGGGAAGTGCGAAAAAAATGACATCTAGTTCACTAGCCCATTGTTCAGGATTGAAAGTCACACATTTAAGATCTAAATGATTATAGTAGTTTAGATAGTTATCACAATATAAAGCTCCTACATGAGAGTGGGAAGCAATATATTTAAGCTCTACATAAGGGTGATGGATAAGAATTCGAACAAGTTCTTGACCTGCATAACCGGTCCCGCCAACGATGCCAACTTTAATCATAGTAACTCCTTTAATAATAGATAATATTATATAATTATACATTTATATGAAGAAGTGTCAAGGCTAAATTTGAAAAAAAACTTAAAAAAATGAATAAATAGACTTATTAAAAATTAACAGTACTAAGATTTTAACTTATAGCGGTTAAATATCTGTCTTCAATCTGTGGCTAGTTACTTTGGAAATTGGGATACCATATAGTCATTTACTCGTGGCTTTAACACAAAAAAATAATAGCTCTTCGTAAACTGGTTTGAGTACAGTCTTAAAAAGCTATTATTTGATTGTTAAAGGTGATTATTCCATTGGATTTAAATCTTCATCCAACCAGTTTGCCGATTTATCAATCGGTATCATTAGCATCCGATCTTCGTCTTCTTTAAATTTATTCTGATGGAATTTCATAATGAAATGGGTGTCCGTTTTACCAAAAATTTCTATTTTGCCTCTTGGATGAGACATAGCATATTTAAATGCTTTACTGACGCCATCTAATCCATCTTTTGCTTTACCAATAATCTCAATACCTTCGTATAAAGAGACTTGGAAGCTAGACTTCACATACTTCACTGGGCGGCATTGGAACACGTAATAGGGGTGAATGCCGTTTCGTGAAAGGTCTTTCAATAACTGTTTCATTACATTTGGATCATCATTAATGCCTTTTAACAATACCGTCTGGTTTCTTAAAGTGATACCAATATTTTTAAGGGCTTTAATTGATTTTTTAGCTTCTTCTGTTAATTCTTTCGGATGATTAAATTGTGAAATCAAAATGATCTCTTTCTTTTTGTTATAATTTTCAAGGATTGATAATAATTCATCATCCATAAAAATTCTGTGTGGGAAAACCACAGGAACACGCGAACCAAGACGGATAAAGTCTAAATGTTCTATTTCAGACAAGTGTTTTAGATATTCTTCAATCATTTCGTTACTCAACGCTAAAGAATCACCCCCAGAAACGAGGACATTATTGATTTCTGGATGATTTTCAATATAGGAGACAGATTCTTCCATGCGTTGATTGATTTCATCTTGAGAATATCCAACCATACGTTTTCTAAAACAATGACGACAGTACATAAAGCATACATTCGTCGATAAAACTAATGCAGTGGCAGCATACTTATGTTGCAAGCCAGGCATTTTAGTATTTGTTGATTCACCACTGGTATCGTAATCTCCAGACTCATCTAACTCCATCATATCAGGAATAGATAATTTGCGGATAGGGTCATTTTCATCTGACCAATCTATAAGGTCAAAATAATATTTAGTCGTCCGCATAGGGTGGCGCTGGCAAATTTGAACCAGTCTCTCTTTTTCTTCGGGGGACATATGCAGTACTTTGTCCAAATCCTCAACTCTTAATATGTTATCCTTTAGCATGTCTTTCCATGACAACATTAGTGCATCACTCCCTATATATTAAATTTTGTTTTAACATGTTTAAAAGATTGAAATTGTGATATAATCGGAAAGGAAAATAAGTAGATTGACCGAAATGCAAAGATATTATACCATATAGGCGTATTTTAGTCAAAAAAACACAGAAAAACCAAGAATTTTTTACATAAAAAGAAATATTGAGGTTTTACTTCATTATATATCGTATCTAAGGAAACAGAAATATCATTATGAAGTTTATAAATGAAGAGGAGCGTTGTTTATGAGTAAAAATTTATCTATTTTTGATGTCTTGGGTCCTGTTATGATTGGGCCTTCAAGTTCACATACAGCAGGTGCGGCGAGACTTGGAAAAATGGCCAGATATATTTGTGAAGAAGATATCTCAAGTGTGGAGATTCAACTTCATGGCTCTTTTAAAGAAACGGGTAAAGGTCACGGGACTGAAATGGCATTAGTTGCAGGATTAATGGGTTTTGAGCCTGACGATGAACGTTTAAGAAAGGCAATGGACTTAGCACAGGGAACCTTAGCAGTCAGTTTTAAAAAAGTTGATTTAGGATATGCACATCCTAATACTGCCCGTTTTATCATCGAGAAATCAGATGGTGTAATTATGGATATTACAGGTTCATCACTAGGGGGAGGTGAAGTCATAATTACAAATATCAATGGCTTTGAGGTGGCACTAAAAGGAAATTATTTTACCATTATAACAAAACATTTTGATAAAAGAGGCATCATCAGTCAAGTAACTACGCTATTGTCAAAAGGAAGTGTTAATATTGGCAACATGAAAGTTAGTAGAAATATTCACACGCAAGAGGCGATCATGGTTATAGAAACTGATGAGGGGGTTCCCACTGAAATCATAAAGCAAATTAAGGGACTTAATGAAATGATAGGAGTTATGATTGTTAACCCAGTAAGGGGGGAGATTCATGTATAGTAATGGTTCAGAGTTATTAAACTTGTGTGATAAAGATAATCTTTCGTTATACCAAGTCATCATCAATGAAGAAATGAAGCAGACCATGATGACTAAAGAAGCAATCCTGAAAAAAATTGATGGTATTTTAGAAGTGATGGTGCATTCAGTGACTTATGCTATGGAGCATCCTGTTTCAACCTTAGGAGGCTTAATAGGTGGTGAAAGCAAAAAACTCATGCAATATCGTGCAGTAGGAGAAGGCTTATCTGATGGTTGGATATTAAAGGCAATGGCAAGAGCTTTTTCAGCACTAGAGCATAATGGATCTATGGGACGCATATGTGCTGCGCCCACAGCAGGTTCATGTGGTATTTTGCCTGCAGCTTTGATTACAATGGCAGAAAAATATAATCTATCGAGACAGCTGATTTTAGAAGGGATGGTAGTCGCTTCAGGAGTGGGTAAGATTATTTCTGAAAACGCTACTGTGGCAGGTGCTGAAGGCGGTTGTCAAGCAGAATGTGGATCTGCTGCAGCGATGACTGCAGCTGCCCTTGTATATATGATGGGAGGGTCACCAAAAACATCTTTTGATGCTGCAGCCATTGCTCTAAAAAATATCATGGGACTGATATGCGATCCTATTGCAGGTCTTGTAGAAGCGCCTTGTGCTAAGAGAAATGCATCAGGTGTAGTTAATGCCATTACATCTGCAGACATGGCTTTAGCAGGGATACAATCTATCATTCCTTTTGACGAAGTGGTAGAAGCCATGTATACTGTGGGTAAAAACATGCATACGGACTTTAAAGAAACGGCCCGTGGAGGCATGGCAGCAACTCCGACAGGCAGGTTATTAGCAGATAAACTAAAATAAAGGTTTAAAAGTTAATGAAATATTGTATAATATAGAGATAATACTTTTGGAGGAAAAAAATGGGATTAAGAACAGATATGGGAATAGACTTAGGGACAGCATCCGTTTTAGTCTATATTAAGGGTAAAGGCATTGTGCTACAAGAACCATCTGTAGTTGCTATAGATAGAAATACCAATAAAATTCTTGCAGTAGGTGAAGAAGCAAGGATGATGTTAGGCAGAACACCGGGCAATATTGTAGCGATTAGACCTTTGAGAGATGGTGTGATATCAGACTTTGACATTACAGAAAAAATGCTCAAGTATTTTATTAAAAAAGCTGTAGGGACTACGATCTTAAAACCACGTGTGATTGTGTGTGTGCCTAGTGGTGTGACAGAAGTTGAAAAAAGGGCAGTGATTGATGCTTGTAACCAAGCAGGAGCAAGTAAAACTTATTTAATCGAAGAGCCAGTAGCTGCTGCCATTGGTGCAGGAGTAGATTTGTCAAAACCATCTGGAAGCATGGTGATAGATATGGGTGGTGGCACAACAGATGTAGCGGTGCTATCATTAGGAGGGATTGTTGTCAGCAAATCCATTAAAATTGCTGGGGATAAGTTTGATGAAGCGATTGTTCGATATATTAGAAAAAAATACAATGTGATGATTGGTTTACGCAGTGCTGAAGAATTAAAGATTAAAATTGGAACTGCATTTCCAGAGGAAGAAGAACGTTTTGTTGAGGTAAGAGGTCGAAATCTGGTCACCGGTCTTCCTAAAAATTTAACCATTTCTTCTACAGATATGTTAGAAGCCTTAGAAGAAACAGTGACAGCAGTAGCAGACGCAGTGCATTCTGTGTTAGAAAGAACACCACCAGAGTTAGCGGCTGATATAAGTGAAAAGGGCATTATATTGACTGGGGGCGGTGGTTTGTTAAGTAATTTAGACAAGCTAATCTCAAAAAGAACAGGTGTTTCTGTGGTAGTGGCTGAAGAAGCAATTTCAAGTGTTGCTCTAGGAACAGGTAAAGCATTAGACAATATTGATATATATTCTAGTTCTTTGCTTTCGGATGAAAGGAAGAGATACTAATGAGAGTAAAAAAGGCGATTATTCCAGCAGCAGGTCTGGGTACTCGATTTTTGCCTGCTACAAAGGCACAACCAAAAGAAATGTTACCCATTGTGGACAAACCCACCATTCAATACATTGTTGAAGAAGCCGTTGCTTCAGGAATTGAAGATATTTTAATTATTACTGGGAGAAATAAAAGACCCATAGAAGATCACTTTGATAAATCATTTGAGTTAGAAGTCATACTAGAACAAAAACACAAAGATGATTTATTGAGCATGGTTAAAGGCATTTCTGAAATGGCAAATATCCATTATATACGACAGAAAGAAGCAAATGGACTTGGACATGCAATCTATTGTGCCAAAGCATTTATAAAAGACGAGCCTTTTGCCGTATTGCTAGGAGACGATGTGGTTTATTCAGAGAAGCCATGTTTGCTACAATTGATTGAGCAATTTAACAAATATCAAACAACAATTTTGGGTGTACAACCTGTTTTAGACAGAGACGTTGATAAGTATGGAATCGTATCGGGCAAGCAAGTGGATGAAGATACTTATCAAGTAGATACTTTGGTTGAGAAACCTTCTTTAGAGAATGCGCCTTCTAATATAGCAATTTTAGGTCGGTATATTATAACACCTAGCATTTTTGATATTTTGCAGCATACACCTCCTGGAGCTGGTGGTGAGATTCAACTGACGGATGCACTTAAGGAGTTAGCAAAATCAGAAAAAATGATGGCCTATCATTTT
>SKID01000279.1 GCA_007116605.1 Tissierellia bacterium | reverse complement strand
TTTCGACTGAGAAAATAAATGATTATACTTAGGAGGCTATTATGATACGTATTAGTGCTGATAGTACCTGTGATTTGTCCCCAGAAATTTTAAACAAATATAACATCGCTATATCCCCATTAAATATTGTTTTAGATAATACTGTATATCAAGATAATGTGAATATTAGACCATCAGATGTCGTTCGTTTTTTTGAACAAGATAATAAATTATGCCGAACATCATCTATTAATGTCGTTGAATATCAACAACATTTTGAAAAACTATTGAAAGATTCGAGCCATATCCTACACTTCAGTTTGAGCTCTGACTTTTCATCTTGTTATCAAAATGCAGTTGTCGCAGCATCTGACTATCCTAATCAGGTTTATGTGTTAAATACTAAAAATTTATCAACTGGAAGCGGTCAGTTGGTAGTTCGAGCTGCTGAAATGAGTCTCTCTAATTATCCCATTGGTGAAATATTATCGGCTATGAAAAACCTTGTTCCAAAAATTGATGCTAGCTTTATTATTAACCACTTAGATTACCTAGCTAAAGGAGGACGGTGTTCTAGTTTAACAGCAAATAGCGCCAAACTTCTTAAAATAAAGCCTACTATACAAGTTCAAGACGGCCAAATGCATGTGGGCAAAAAATATCGTGGTTCTTTTGAACGTTCTGTTAAAAACTATGTTAATGACCGCTTATCGCAAGTTGAGTTATATGATTCTGATCTTGTATTTATCACCCATTGTTTATGTGATGAAACCATCGTCAACGAAGTCTATGATAGTGTACTTGCCTACAATTATTTTAAAAAAATCCACATTACTCATACAGGTAGCACCATTGCTACACACTGTGGACCTCATACGTTAGGCATTGGCCTGCTTCGTAAATAATCTTAAACATTAAAAAAGCAACCCATTAATCAGTTGCTTTTTCTTATGCGATGAAGACTTATACTTCTTAAAGTGGCAGAATAGGTACTGTAGCATCCATGGATAATGGCCTCTCGCATTCAGATTTCACTACAAACGCCATCTGAATCATAAGTCTTGTTGATTAATACTTTCCATATTCTTTGGCTACGCGAACCATGAGTTCTGCCATGTCTAATTCTAGTGGGGCTGGATACTCACATCCTGTAGCTAAAATAAATCCTCCATTAGATTTATATGCATCTATTTGCTCTTTACAAATCGCTTCTATTTCTTCTGGTGTAGATAACATCAGAGACGGTGGGTCAACATGACCAATCAATGTTAATTTAGAACCATATTTTTCTTTAAGCTCTTCCATGGACGTGCAATCATCAGGCATATGTAGAAATGATATGGCAATTGGATCCATTCTCTCAATTTGCCTGTCAAAGTAAGCTCCGTTCCCACAGTTATGCAGCATTACCATACATCCCTGCTCTTTAACGTGTTGAGATAATTCTTCCATGTAAATACCTTCAAAACTATCCCACATTTTTTTACTCATTATAGATTTAGAAGCATACAAAGTGTCAAACATAATGGCATGAACACCTGTCTCAATAAGCGCTGTACATAAATCTTTTAATGTATCGGTGATTGCTCTTAAGCATTGATGGACTTCATCAGGGTATCGGATTAAATCCATAAAAAATTGTTCAGCACCTCGCATCATGGTAGCAATGCCTAATGGCGCAAAGACAAAAGCCACTATCGGTGTCTCTTTTCCCTTAGCTGCTACAAGTTTTTGACACAGTTCAATGTGTTCACTCATTCTTTTAGTTTCTCGAGGATTAATTTTTTTTATTTTTTTGTAATCCTCAGCAGATTGAATTAAATATTGACTACTATCAGGGGCCGCTGCTTTATCCTCATAATAAATCAAGGGTTGTCCCCAATCCGCTGCTTCGACAGACAAATCGACCAATGTTGTGATCACATCGAAATCAAAATCTTCTGTAATCTTAATAATGGCTTTAGCGCATAAGTCCACATCTTTTGTCCATTCCTCATAAGTTAACCCTAATGTTTTTCTTGATACACTATTAGCAATTGGATAAACAGGAACTCGGTCTGCTTCTTTGTGTTGTAAAATTAACCCAACTCTTTCTAATGAATTCATCTGGTGACCTCCTAATTATGTTTTCGTCACCATCATATACGAAAAAGCTCTTTTTATATAGTATTATTCAACGATTTATGGTATTATTCAACGGTTTTTCACCTCGGAAATGGCAGTAATTCTACCTTTACTTCGACGATATTCAAAAGGGGTCACGCCCACATAACGCTTAAATACTTTTGTAAAATAACTCTGGTCAGTAAATCCTACCATTTGAACAATGTCTTGCAAAGACATATCATTAGTGAGTAAAAGTTGTTTGCTTTGATCAATTCTTACTTTGTTAAGATAGGCATTAAATGACATTTTCATCTCCATCCTAAATATAGATGATAAATAATTCGGACTTAAATGAACCTCTTTAGCCACATCTTCCAAAGATACTTTGTTCATGTAGTGCCTGTTAATATATTTAGTCACTTTATAAATATAATAACCATGGCTTTTGTATCTATTTAAACTGATTGATTGAATATACCATGATATAGCATCACCTGTCTCTTTAACTAACTGATCAATACTTGTAGCACAATAGATTTGATCAATTAAGTTTTGATGATTATCATCAAATACTAATTCTCTACTTTTCTCAACATTTAATAGTCGTGGTAAAAAAACAATTATTTCCATCACTTTTGTTTTTATGCTCTCTAAATTTGCTCCACTATAAAAATGCAAATGGGCAATGATTTGATTTAAAAACCCTTTTGCTTCCTCTAGCTGTCCATTTTCAACGGCTTGGTAAAACATTTCTTCTAAATCATGTGGATAAGGTACCGCAGCTTGTTTTTTTTCAAGTTCTTTTAGGTGCTGTATATAGTTTGTAATACTAGACAAGTTCTTCTGTACATCTTCATCATATTGCATTTTTTTAAATCCATGGATATCAGACACATAGGAGGCCATTATAAAAAGCAATTCTGATAAACTGTTAACCTTGTCTGTATCAATATATGATGCTTTAATATTCATCTTGTGTAAGTCAGATTGAGCGTTATCACTTAAATTAAATTTCTCCAAAGACTCTTTTACCAGCTTATGTTGAGGTGTTGACAATAAATATGAACCACATAAAAAAGCCCCCACAAGTTCCCCATCTAATAAAATCGGTGATGTCCAGTTAACATACCCCAAAGGGCATAAAAAAATATATTTACCCCCAAATCTTTTGGAATATAATGCAGCTTCACTACGATACTTCTTGCAAAATGATTCATCTCCACATTGTTCTTCAATCCTCTCACAGAAATTGAAGTCTTGAAAAGCTTTATACTGGTATAGGATATTGCCTTCTACATCTATCACTTTACAACTCACTCCTGTGCTTTTAGAGTAGTGCATGGCTAGAGTAGCAGGTATATCCAAGTCTAATCTAGGTTTTTTCATGACAATCGCTCATTATTATGTTTACTCATCTCATGTGAAAAAAAAGCGATTAAGCAATCTGCCGAAGCTAAATTGGTTGCTGCTGGTATATTATGGACATCACAAACTCTTAGTAAGGCTAAAATATCAGGTTCATGAG
>SKID01000168.1 GCA_007116605.1 Tissierellia bacterium | reverse complement strand
CCTCATCAAAAAAAATACCGCCGGGATCATATTATGAGGCTAATGATGATTTATATTCTAAAAAACACCTTTGCCATGGAAGAAATTAATGCTTTTTTCAAGCAAGGTTTGCAACAGTATCTAACTGTGGATGCCCTATATATAGCTTTTTCTCATACTTTTAATACTCTCTGGGAAACTGGCTCTCTAAACAACCAAGAAAAAACCAGCTATACTAACGCAATTCATACGCTTGAGCTGGCAATATTGTCTGACTATTATAAGCGATTGGCTTGTTTTCAAATGCTTAAGAGTTAATCATCATCAGCATCTATTAAACGATAAGCTGTTTGGCTACCTTTACCAAATCTTTCAATGATATTTTTTTCTACTAGCCCATTTAGCACTTTCACAGATTGAGTTTTCTTAAGATTGAGTAATTTCTCTGTTTCTTTTCTACTGATTTTATCGAACTTACCCAGATGTTTCAGTATTTTCTTTTCTTTCCCAGAAAGTTTTTCTGGATTAGGGACTTCTCTGATTACTAGTTAACTAGCTCTTGATTGAATATCTCGTCTATTTCGATTATAATGAAATAGACATATCTATGGAGGTTTTATATGGGGAAGATATTTTGTATTATATTAGTACTAATACTCATCACGGTAATAGGTTGTACGCAAAGTCCGCAAGCACCTCCAGCATTACCCTCAGATAATGGGTCTATTGAAGATACCACTCCCTCTGATGACAACAACAACGAAGAACCATTAGATCTTCCAGTTGATCAATCTATTATTGACCTTGCTTATGAACAAGGTCGAATCCTTTATTCTCTGGGTCTTTTCGATGGTGTTTCTCCAACTGGATATGAGCCTAACTTAGAAGGAAACATGAATCGAGAAGAAGCTATGAAAATGATTGTCACTGGATTGGGGCTGGAACCTGCAGATGAAAGCGAATGTCCCTTTATCGATGTAAGTGCATGGGCCAAACCTTATGTAGCCCGGGCTTATTTGAGCGGTATTGCCATCGGAACGATGGAAAGAGACGATTTATTTAATGCCAAAGACCCTGTTACATTACAGCATTTGTTGACCTTTTATTTAAGAGCCCTCGGCTATGAAACAACTTATGCGTATGAGCATGCCTTTCGTTTAGGTGAGTTGAAAGCTTTAACGACAAATATCACATTTACAGAGGAATATTTAAAGCGTTATCACTTAGTTCTGATGTCTTTTAATGCTTTACAAAGCACAAGAATCGATAGCCCACGCTCTATTATTGAAGAATTAGCCAATGCCAACATTATTGATGGTAGTCAAGCCAAAGAATATGGTCTCATTAAAACCTACTTATACCAATCCCAAAGAGATCACGGACCAGTAGAACTTACTGTTGATGTTTTTGAAGATGAAATATTAAAAAAAGAAAAAGCCTTGGTTCTTTTTTATCAAAAAGACCATCCACCTAGTCATGAAATGCTCCTGCCTATTAATCATGCTGCAATCGCATTAGCCGATATCGCTCGGGTGGGTCAAATTGAAGCATCACAAGCAGGGGATTTAATTGAAGAATATCAGATAACAAGTTTCCCCACATTGAAAGCTTTCCGAGATGGAATCTCTTCTACACTCCCTCCTGTGGCTGAAGCTGAAACATTGGTGCAATGGATGAAAAACTATTAGGAGTTGTCATGAAAAAAGTATTAATCGTGATGATTGTTGTTTTAACATTTGTTTTTATTAATGGAGCTTTTGTAAATAACACCCATCAACAAGTCCTCTTAAATGGGACTTACTTTTTTCATGTTCAAAACCAACCAGAAATCCAACTATCTTTAGAAGCTAACAACAAGAATATGGCGTTATCTCCAACTGGACGCTTATATATAAAAAGTCCTTCTCTTCAGTTTATGCCTGTGGATTTTTTATCTACCGAACGACCCATTATCCCGTTGGAATCTAAAACTTCTTTGTTATTCAAGTCAACAAAACCTGCTGACACCATGAGTTTCCAACTGATGTCTTCTGGTAATCAACATGATACACTCGACCAGTTGCTTGGGCATTTAAAAAGAGGAATGAACACCATCAGAGGACATCTGGAATGGTTTGAGCAGAATGATTCAGATATACATGGACATCTATACGTAGACTTTGAAATAGCATGGGATGTTGAGCCTACATTGACTTTTTTAGACTCCCCTTATTTCCCAGGAAATATTGCGATCATTCAAGTTAATCATCTCCCTGAAGATACACCCATTGCTTTAGAAACCAATTTGCCTCATCGATCTGTTTCAAGCTTCTATTTAAATAGTCATTATTTTTTTATTCCTATCAATATTTGGGCTGAGCCTGACCATTATTGGGTATCTTTCATCTATGAAGATCCTCTCAATGGCAAGACTCAAACAATAACAGATGAAATCATTATTGAATCAAGAGACTGGGTTAAACAATACCTATATATTGACGAACAAGTTTATGCAACTACTAATAGCGATGAAGCTTATAGGGAGTTTCGTGCACGAGCTCAAGAAGCTCGTAACACCTCACATCCACAACCTTTGTGGGAAGGATTATTTATCATGCCTGTTAAAGATGATTATGTTTTAACAACAGACTATGGTGAAATTCGATATGTCAACGATGCCATCACCTCCTCTCGACACTCTGGTTTAGATTTAGCAGCACCTACAGGCACACCTATCTATTCAGGTAATCACGGATATATTGTTTTATCAGAGTATCTTATTCTTACAGGCAATACGATTATTATCGATCATGGCGCTGGACTATTTACAAGCTACTACCACTTAGATACATTGAGTGTGTCTGTAGGAGATTTTGTCAATAAAGGTGATTTTGTGGGAACTATGGGCTCAACCGGTTTCTCCACAGGTCCCCATTTACACTGGTCTATGAGTATTTATAACGACTACATCAATACTTGGCAAGTTCTTGAATCTTCTTTAATACAATAAAAGTCTTTAACTCACTTAATAGCGTGAATTAAAGACTTTTTGTATAATGATTATTTTCAACAGGATCTTTAAGTTGGGATTGCATTTCCAATATGATCTGATCACTCTGCATCCCTTCTCTTTCCTGATACTCATGGGCATCTTAGTCCAGTTATTCGCCTATTGAAATATTCTTTAACTTTTCTTCTAAGATTTTTTTCACAACCCCTGGATTTCCTTTTCCTTTAGAAGCCTTCATACATTGACCCATCAAAAATCCAAAGGATTGGGTTTTACCACCTTGATAATCTTCAATGGCTTGAGGATTTAATTTCAATACTTCTTCAACTACCGAAGCCAATGCATCTTCTGAACTTATTTGTCTCAAACCTTTTTGGTCAATCACTTTATCGACCGTTAGTGATGTCCCGATCATTCCTTCAAATACTTCTTTAGCAGCTGTTCGGCTAATGGTTCCTTTTCTAACCTCACCAATTAAATCTGCTAATTGTTTAGATGATAAAGGCAGCGTGGATTCCGACTTCAACACCCTTAATACTTCTGTAATAATCCAGTTGGCCGACTCTTTTGGTTCACCTGATTTTTCAACAGTTTCTTCATAAAAATCAGCAATGGTTTTCTCTTCTATCAAAATCTCAACTTCTTTTTCTGT
>SKID01000290.1 GCA_007116605.1 Tissierellia bacterium | reverse complement strand
TGAGAAAAATTCTCCATTAGATTGGTTTTTACTAAATTTTAATTGGTAAGGAAACTTAAATTCTTTACACACTTTTTCTTTACGTTCGTCATCTTTAAAATCAAATGAATAAAGAGATGTTGCTATCCAATCTTCAGATTCAAGTTGTTTCATTCCTATGGATAATGGTTCACCATAAAATTCTAAAGTCTCCTCAGTTTTAGTTGGACTGAATATGACATCTTTATCTTTGATAAAGCCTTGACCTAAATTAAAATTAATTAATCCGATGTATTTAGCTGTTGACGCAATATTTTTTAATTGAGTTAAGTCAAAACGCATACTTGGCAATCTACTTATTTCATTTAAGTAGGCTATTAAAGCCCCAACACATACAGTGGATTTGGGGTCATTGACATAACCTGATGAATTAGCAAAAGGATACCATGTACCAAAACGATAATCACCAAGGTTTATAATTATGTCTTTACTAAAACTCATGGATGATGAAATGATATTACTAATTTCTGGTAATCGACAAGGACGACCCGATAGCAGTAAAATATCACAATCAAAATGAGAAACTAGATAAGTCATTTGTTCTAAAACATCACCCATGACATCACGAATACCAGTATTCACCGAGGTTTTATCAAAATGTACTTCTAAATCTTCTAATCTATAGTTTTCAAGACCTGTTTTATTTGTAATAAAATTATCTATGTATTGTAACAACCCACTTTCAGGTTTGCCATAATCTTCAAAAACTTCACTTAAGGTAAAAAAGTCTTCATTTTTTCCATCTCTGATTAAAAAATCAAAAATTTTATAGACGACACCATTGGCAACCAAATTGGCGAATAGTCTTCTGTAAATTTTATGAATCGCTGACTGACCACCAATATTTTGCCCAAATAATTCAGTTATTGTTGGAATTATTTTTTTAGCTCCTTTTATCTCTAAATCATTTTGAATTGCAGGAATTAATACTCTTTCAATGATACGCTTCATAATATCATCACCTGCAAGCGTAAAACCTTCCCAAAACAAAGGTTTAGGCGTTAATACAGGTATGTCTGCGTTTTCTTCAAAAACGTAATTACAGATCATTAAATCTGTCGTTCCTCCACCAATATCAATACTTGCAATGTTAACTGATTTGGCTTCATTATTTTCTCTATACTTACCATGCAAATTAAAAAACAACTTGTGTTTGCCTTTATATTTATGCACTAGTTCACCATAAACAAATGCTAATTGTGAACAGGTTGCTTCATCAAATTTCCATGGATTGGTATCTTGACTATCCAGCTCTTTAGATGGCACTGCCGGTATTACTTCTGTTTTGACTTCTTTGAAATCCACGATTCCTTCCATCGTTGTTCTTACTAACTCTAATGCATCCGAAGCTGCTTTTCTCAGCGCGTACTGTTCTTGAACCGTCATGGCCGTTGGACAAGTAATGACTATATCTTTTAAAACTCTTCGGTAAGTTGAGTTTCCTAAATCTCTTCTAAATTCATGGTCATTAATTTGTGAAAGCGTATGCAGGATGATTTCATAAAATGAAAACATCATAACAGATGAAGGAGAATACCTGCTTTCGGTGGCACCAATAAGAAATTCATTTTGGGAATCCTTGATTAATTTACCGTCGGAGGTTATAAATTCTGAAATACCATATAGCGCATTTTTTCTAATGTGAACTTTTTCATGAAAACCAAGTCTGCTGTCTCTATCTACTTTTATCCATGGTACTTTAACAGGTTTGATGTCCCATAGGTATCTTTTAGGACTGCTAATGGCTGCCTGGAAATCTTCACTTTCAAATATGGCTGCTAAATTGATTGCTTCTTGTCCGACACGCACAAGGCTAGGCCAATTAAAAACATCGTCTATAAGTTCTGTGGCTGCATTTCCAAACTTTTCTTCTGCAAATGTTACTTGCATTTCAAAAGGGTCTTCATACACGATATGCGGAGCTGATAAATTCCTGATCTGAAGCTTTCTAGCGGATGTAAAATCAAACGGCAGGGAATCAAACGGTCTAGATTTTTCACAAATTAAACCGCATGTTCTTGAGTTACCTATGTCCAATGTCAAACCCACTTCAATATAATTTTCTCCCTTTAAAAGACCCACTTCCGGAAAAGCCTGACAAGAATCCAACAACTCTAAAATAGTGTGATAAATAGCTACATGACGCAGTTGCAAGTTATAGCGGCTAGCATTTTTTTCATCTAACCAATAAACATTAAACATCCAATCCCATAAGCTTTCTGAAGTAAAAAACCTAGGTGCATGTTTCTTTTGCGTGACGCATTTAAAGCGTTCACTTCCATTGTCGTTTGCGTCTGTTGATCTTGGATGAGAGTATATATCCTCATCTTCGCTGGCATGAGTATCAAATGCCAAAACAACTACATGTGTGGTGTTGTTTTCTTCATCAATTTTGGGTTGAATGTTCATTCTGCACCAATTCTCTGGACCATGATGAAAAGGTTGTAAAACATCTTGTCTAATTCTAAAATAAGGTATAGGAATCCAATGACCTTGACAAATTTTTAATGCTTCTTTACCAGATACAGCGTAAATATCGTCTTCATTAATTTGTGTTACATAATTCCTATTGATATCATTTGGATTTAATGTGCCGTACCTACTATAAGCTTCAATATTTATGTTATTCTTATCTATAAATAAATCTTCCTCTTTCCAATGGTACGCCTCTATCAACTTATAGATATCACCATCTTCTGTTTGTTTTAACAATTCTTCAGTGAAACTGAGCTTTACTTTACTGATAACGTCATCACTCAAATTTACAGGAATACTAATAAACTGAATTCCACTATTTAAAATTAAATCTGTTGCATCTGTCATCATACTATTAGTTTTTTAAAGGGACAATGTGTTTAGTTTTGTTGGTTTTTAGGATGTCCGCATCACTCGTTTTACCATTGGCATCAGAATATTCTGAGATCATAAATAACATCCATCTGAAATGCATATACAATAGTGGATATTCTGACTCAAAATCCCTTGAATTCACATTTTGAATACCAATTGCCGCATAGATGTTATTCGGTTCGTTTAGATATTTTTTCAATATATCGTTTCTTTTAGAAGTTGAGAACTCCATTGGTTCTATGCTAAAATGCTGGAAATTTTCAATTATAAAATTAGTCTCGAATAAATCTATGGGCTTACCATTATCAGAATATAATTTTTTAATTCTTTTTAATCTAGAAAGCCCTTGATCTATAGCATCTTTGTTGTAATCGATTATCTCAGCAAAATTCCATTTGCGATTGAAAAAATTATTCAAATCTGTTTGAGCCGTATCAGTTCGTTCAACTATCGTTAAAAACTGGTCAAGTTCATTTTTGTGGTTTACTTGTTTCTGCTCATCTAAATCTAAAAAATCAGCAACGGTGTATTCTTTAGGAGCTTCAATTTGTTCTTTTTCAACTTTTTTCTCAGTTGCATCGATTTCTATTTCCTTGATTGTTGGGTTTTGGGAATCGACATCTTCTGGACTATTCCATCGATAACCTAAAAAACCTCCACCGAAAAAAATTAAAAAAGCAAGAACTCCTAAAACAATAGCAACTTGCCTTGTTAATTTAGGATGCTCTTCTTCTGCCTCTAATTGTCTTTCTAG
>SKID01000156.1 GCA_007116605.1 Tissierellia bacterium | reverse complement strand
TGAGTCTCCTCCATTAGGCGGGGTTTTTTCCTCTAGAGTTAAAAGAATATACTGCCGATTTGATTGACTAGTCCTCCAATAAAAAAGGCAATGCCAGTTGTGACAACAGCAATCATAACAGCAGTTTTTGCATTGAACTCATTAGCGATAATGCCAAAAACTGACAAACAAGGCAGATAAAATAATGAAACCAGTGAAGCCACTAATACTTGAAGATTCGATAAATTAAGCCCAACTAAGGGTGCTACAGACATTTCTCTACGAACAATCCCTAAAATCAAACCATCAGTGGCTTGTGCAGGCAGTCCTAACCAACCTTGGATAAAGGGAGAAAGACCAGCAGCCATAAAATCAAGGATACCCGTTTCTTTAAAAACAGCAGCAATGATGATAGCAATTAACATGGGTCCCTGTGCCTCTAAAAAGAAATGTTTCATACGAATCATCAATTTTTTTAGATAAGTTTTGCGATTAGGTATTAGTAAATTAGGCACTTGTATAATCATGGGTGGTACATTGCCGGGCAACATTTTGCCTGCAATAGCAGCAGCGGTAACGAGAACGATTAAAGAAATCGTCACAAGGGGGACAAAAATAAAATAGGAATTACGGCTTATCAGTTCAATAAGAGCCCCTGTCTGAGAGATACAAGGGACGGTCAAACAGACAAGACCGGTGACTACTAATCGCTCTTTTTTACTTGTGCAGGCACGAGTACCTATAATCGCAGGAATAGCACATCCATAACCCATGATAATGTTAATGATACTACCTCCCTGTAGTCCTAATTTGCTCATGATATTGTCAAACAAAATACTAAGACGAGGCAAGTAACCCACATCTTCGAGAAATGAGAAGACAATGTAAAATAGAAAAACATAAGGCAATACAAGTGCAAAGGGCCATTCAAAACCAATGACAAAAACACCATATTCGCCTACAAGGACGTTCTTTAATAAGCCATCACTTAAAAAAAGACCAAACAAATTTTGAAAGAAGGGAACAATAATTCCATTGATTAAAGGAAGAAAAAAGACAGCTCGTAATGCTTTTCCACCTCCTACAATTAATCCTAAAGCAGCCACCATGACCACAATAGCGATGGGGATTCCTGTAGAAGGGTTGATCATGCGGTCACTAAGCTTTCTCTTTTTTTGATCCGTTGGAGAATTGGTCGTTCGTACCTTTTTAGTAATTTCACCAGCGGTTTCATAAATTTTTTTGTCTCCTAACTGACAATGGGCACAATTAACAGGTCTATCAGGAGAACGATAAAGTGGATTCATCACTACTTTCAAAGCAGCTTTTAATTGATCAAAACCATGGTTTCGCACAGCGATGGTTTCAATAATCGGGGCTCCTAAAAGATCACTCAATAATCGTGTATTAATTTGAATACCCTTTTCTGTTGCAACATCTACAAGATTAAGGGCGTAAACAGTAGGGACATCATATCTTTGCAACTCCAAGGCTAGTTCAATGCTTCTTTGTAAGTTGGTACTATCTAAGACACAGATGATGGCTTTTGGATGACTTTGAAGAAATTTTTCAGCTACCGCTTCAGCTTCAGAAGTCACTTCCAAAGAAAAAACCCCCGGTACGTCGATGAGGGTGTAGGTCACTTGATCAATTACCATTTTTGCTTGAGTGTAAGATACGGTCGTTCCAGAAAAGTTAGAACTAATGGCATCCATGCCAGTCATATAAGTAAAGAAGACACTTTTACCAACATTTGGATTACCAACTAGTAAGATATTATTTTCAGATGAAAGATGTAATTGGATGTCTTTTTCATTGATGTCATGACACTTGCTCAAAAATTTCACACTCCTCTACTTGTATCAATGATGCGATTTGATTACCTATAGCAATCTCTCTAGAATCAATCTCTAACAATGTAGGACCACCAAAAAAGTAAGATTGCTTTTTATAAATGGTATCATTTTCACGAACACCAAGTGATTTTAGCAAACTGATATTTGGAACTGAAACAATTGTATAGTATTTTCCCTTAGGGGCTTTATTCAGTAGTGACATAACATCCTCCAGATAGTTAGCCTAGGCTAACTGTATTATTAAAAAGAGTTTACCATAGCTAACTGAGTTTGTCAATAAAAAAACAATAACAAATGATATGAATCAATGATAATCATTATCGAACAAAAAGGCTTTAAAGAATTATGATTGAAGTCTGTTGCTTAATTTGATAAGATTAAATTATATAAAGGGGAGATGACATGAGTATACAAGAATCTGGTGAAAATTATTTGGAGACAATTTTGATTTTAATGAGAAGAAATGGAGAAGTCAGATCTATTGATATTGCTAATGAGCTTAACTATACAAAAGCAAGTGTTAGTAAGGCGATGAAACAACTTCGTGAAAATGGCTATGCAGTGGTAGACCCTAACGGTAAAATCCATTTTACAGAAAAAGGCTTAGAGCGTGCTGAAAGCATTTATGAACGCCATCAGTTGTTGTCTCGATATCTGGTTTCTATTGGAGTAGAGGCTTCAGTAGCAAAAGAAGATGCCTGTCGAATAGAGCATGTGATTAGCGAAGAGACTTTTCAAAGGATAAAAGAAGCAAATGAACGTTTAGAGGATCGTGAAGAGGTGGAAGATTGAATCGATGGACCAAAGTATTCCCTTGGATTAAAGCACTAATCACGTTGGTGATTATGTTTTTTGCATTGAGGTTTGAGAGAACAACCACCATGCGGCTGTATTATTTTATGGGAGCCGCATTTTTGTACGTTTCAATGGGTTTTATTAGAAAAAAAATTTCCGATAAACAGATGGCTATCATTGGACTTTTCCTAGTTGATATTCTTTTAGTTTTTTTAATGGAGAGGCTCAGTAGATATGTAGTCAATTATGCATTGCATACTTTTTATATTTTAATTATGATTGATTTGGCATTATCAGTGAGCAAAAAACAGTTTTTAGGAATTAGCATGGTGACTGGAGGGGTGTCACTGATTAAATACGGTGAAATGTTGCTGCTAGATACCAATTATACACGGGTAGCAGAAACCGTATTTTTCGTTTTGTTTACTGCATTTACGATTGTCGCGCTTTACTTAGTGATTTCTTTAAAAGAACAAAAACAAAAAACAGAACTTATCTATCAAACACTGCTTTCAACCTATGAGGCACTAGAGGAGAAATACGCAAGTGGTGTCTTAGACTTCACTCAAGATGAAACAGTGACCTCATTAACAGAGAGAGAACTAGAGATTTGTCATTTAGTAGGAAAAGGAAGTAATAATAAAGAAATATCTGAAACATTGTATATTAGTGAAGGAACGACTAAAAACCACATCACCAATATTCTGAAAAAACTATCTCTAAGAGATCGAACCCAATTGGCAATTTATGCATTAAAAAATCGCCTATAATAGGCGATCCGTTGCTTCCTTTTGCTTTAGTTAAAAAAGGATAAAGCATGCATCTCCGATGACTCTCAGGGCAAGATTATAATATAAGGAAAGTCCCTGGATAAAGTAGTACATCGCGCTACCCCTTTTGTTTTTATAGATCAATATGTTTCCCTCGTAGCTTCACATTTGACGCCTTGTCATCTATTAAGCTCAAAGGAAACAAGGCATCAAAAGAGGCGCTTCTCGGGAAAATAGTTGATCTTT
>SKID01000273.1 GCA_007116605.1 Tissierellia bacterium | reverse complement strand
TCCAATGCCAATGAAGCTTAGTGATGCTGCCACTAAAACCATTCTACCAGCATTCACTGACATTAGCATAATAACGGAGTTGATAGCATTAGGCAAAATATGAACTATGAAAATTTTAATTGGCGACAATCCCATGAGCTTTGATGCTTTAACATAGGCTTCTTCTTTAACTTGTAATACTTCACTGCGAAACACCCTTGCATAAGTAGGCCAACCAAAAATGATTAATGCCATAATAATTTTATCCACACCTTTTCCTAATACGACTGTCATCACAATAACAGAGATTAAAAATGGAATGCTCATGAGTAAATCTACTAACCGCATCAATATCTCATCGATAATGCCGCCTACATATGCACTGAATCCTCCAATCATAATCCCTATGATTGCTGTTGCCATGACTGTACTTGTTGCAATTATAAACGCCGTTCTACTCCCCCAAACGATTCCATAGAATATATCATATCCACCTTCAGTAGTGCCCAAAATTGCTTTATCACTTGGTGGTGTTGGCACGGTTGAAAAGCTAATCCTATTCATCATGTAAGGATCTCTTTGATTGTTGGAAGGGGCAATCATAGGGGCTAATAATGCAATCATTAGCCAAAACAAAAGAATTCCTAAACCAATTTTTGCCAACGGCTCTTTTAATGTTTTAATCCATAGTTCACTCACCATATCTCTCCACTCTAACTTTAGGATTTAAAACCCCATAAACTATATCTACTAATAAATTACTGATCATAATGAGTATACAAATCGCTAAACTTGCTCCAATGATGGCTGCAAAATCCAAACCTCTTGCCGCTGTTACAACAAAAAGTCCCATGCCAGGAAAGTTGAAAATTGTTTCAATGATGACAGATCCACCTACTAACGTTGGGATTTGCATCCCCATCATGGTAACTGTGGGTATTAGTGCATTCCTAAACACATGTTTACTCATAATCTTGATTTCTGATACCCCTTTCATTCTAGCAGTATCTGTATACAAACTGTTTTTTTGATCAAGCATACTGCTTCTCATAATGCGAGTGTTGCTTGCAACTGGACTTAAAGCATAGGCAAGACCTGGCAGTACTAAGTGAGAAAATGCATTTATAAACACATCTACACGTCTGTTAAGAATGGCATCTAATAAATGCATGCCTGTATAATTCGTAAATTGCGAACTATACACTATATCAGTCATACTTAAGCTTAATCTTCCAGGTGCAAAAAAATCTAACTGGACATAAAACAATACCAAAAGCAATATGCCTGTCACAAAATTTGGTATGGATAGCCAAAGGGTGGTCAAAAACCTGATTATGATATCCGGGATGCGATTTTCATAGTATGTCGCAATAATACTTAACAAAAAAGTCCCCATAATAATTAAACCTTGTCCTAAAAGCATTAACTCAATGGTTGCCGGTATACGATGCCTTAGCACTTGCAAAACGGGCATTCGGTGAGATGTAGACCATCCCCAATCACCCTTTAATATTCCTCTAAGCCAATTTCTATATTGTTGATAAAAGGGTTGGTCTAACTCATATCTGACAATCAAGTCTTCTATGTCGACTTGATGTAACTCATCAGGGCTACTAATAAAAACAGCCGCTCTCTGAGTTGGTGTCAAAAAAAAAGTCAATGAAAAAATAATACCCGAAAGCAATAAAAGAATAATGGGTATTATCAGTAACCTTTTAAACACAAACACAGTCATATAAACACTTCCTTGTATACGCTAAGAGTATCAGTTACTATACTGATACTCTTAGCTTAAATAGCTTATTTGCTTATTTTATAATAGTCTACTAAGAATGGGAATCTTGTGATTTCGTATCCTTGAACCCAATCTCTCATGGCTACCTGACCAATGACTTGGTGGTGGAAAATAGCTAGTGCATCTTCATATGAATATTGCTGCAATATATGTGATAACTCTTCTACTCTCTTCTCATCAAAAGTGGTTGCTAGTTCTTCAATTAAAGCATCGTATTTCTCTCTTGCTAATTCACTATAACTTTTTATACGAGCATAATAACCATCAGAATGCATATGATACTCTAGGGCAAAATGGGGATGATTATATCTTGGCAAAATCCCAAAAATTGACAATGGCATGATTTGTGCATTTATTTCTTGAACATACGATGCCCAAGGTAAAGACGAGATTTCTAATCTAAATTTAGGATTAATCTCACTTAAACGAGCTTGTAATATTTCTAATGCACGCTGTCTTGCATTATTTCCTTCATTATATGGCACTCCCAGTGTAAAGCCTTCTTCCCATAATTGTCCATCAAAAGCTTTTCTAAAGTGTTCTTCTGCTTTTTCAAGAGAAAAATAATACTGTGGATTATTTGGATTAGCCGTTGGAAAACCTACTAAGACGGGACCAAATGGCTTTATACCACCACCCATTAAAACTTCGTTAATAAATACGTCATAGTCAAAGGCATATGAAAATCCTTTTCTAACATCTAAGTCACTAAACAAATCTGATGGTGCACCTGACTCACCAAATTGCCCATTTCCTAAATATTTGTCACCTTTAATGTCAAAATTAAAGTTAATCTTTATGAGTTGGGCTGCTGGAATATCTCTGACTACCTGAATTCCTTCTAGACCATCTAACCTATCGATTTCAGGAAGGTCTAAGTTTGCAAAGTCAATATCTCCAATGGTTAATTGTTGAACAATTGTTGAGCTATCTGCAAACACCTGTCGAATCACTCTTTCTAATTGAGCTGGCCCTTGCCAATAATCATCAAACCTTTTTAAAACAACACGTTCGCCTTGCTGCCATGAATCTAACATAAAGGGGCCCGTTCCCATCATTTTTGCATGTAATGCATTTGTTTGATCTGTTAACTCAATAAAAGCTTCCACATTATCAAATGTTCCTGGCCATGCACCTTGTTGGATTGCCCATTGCTTGCTCATAATTCCATATGACGCGCCATTATCTGCAATGATATCTAAAATCGGACTAAATGGTCTTGGCATTTTGAACACAATATTTTGTCCATCGATTGTGATTGCATTATCTAATAGTTGATATGCCTTTTCTAATCCATGTTTTTCTATAAGGCTTTTGAATGAACCTTCTTCAGTAAGGCCTTGACACAAGTTTGACATTGATCCTGAAATGATCCCTCTCATAAAAGAATATTTCACATCTTCAGGATTTAAAGCTAACCCATTATGAAACGTTACATCTGTTCTTATAGGAAAAGTAATGATTGTTTCTCCAGATTCAGTAATATCAATCAACCCATTTTCTTCTGATGGAACCTCTAAAGATAACAAGGGTGATAGATTGCCTTGAACATCACTTGAAATTAATGAATCATAGACATTATACGAAAGCATTGTTGTTGCTGCACTCGTCATAAAGTGTAAGTCAAGGGTCTCTACGGAACTAAGTGTTGCTTGTATAAATGTTCCTGGATTTCTTACTGCTTCACTGGCATCATCTTGGTCTTGGGGATCTGTTATTTCTGTCTCATCATTTACATCATTATCAGTTTGACTCTCTTGATTTGTACAGCTAGAAATCACCATGAGTGACACGACTATCCCCAGTATTATCAGCCATCTTTTTTTCATTTTAACCTCGCTTTTGTGATTATTTATTTTTATACTATAAAACATA
>SKID01000312.1 GCA_007116605.1 Tissierellia bacterium | reverse complement strand
TGGACAAGACAGCTAAAGGAGTGAGTGAATTTGGCAGATTTATATCAATATAATGAAAAATTAAAAGCTTTTAAAGTAATCTTAGACGAGGTAGGTGTTTCTCTTTGACCTGCCTAAATTAGAGGGCGAAAAAGCAATTTATGAAAAAGCAATGCAAGAACCTGGATTTTGGGATGATGTGGAAAAAGGTCAAATAATGTCTCAAAAATTAAAGCATGCAGATGATAAAATAAAAAAAATCAAACAACTACTTGAAATGGTAGAAGAAATTGAAATGATGATTCAATTGACTGAAGAAGAAGAGGATGACTCTTATGTTAAAGAACTGAGTCAGCTGGTTAATGAAACAGAAAAAGAGCTGGATGCTTATAGACTAAAGACCTTATTAAATGGCACTTATGATAAAAACAATGCGATTTTGTCGATTCATGCAGGTGCGGGAGGTACTGAAGCTCAGGACTGGGCAGAGATGTTGATGAGAATGTATCAACGGTATGCAGATAAATCAGGGTACAAAATAGAAGTTTTAGATATTTTACCAGACACAGAAGCAGGCATTAAAAGTGTTACTTTACTGATTCAAGGAGAATATGCTTACGGTTATTTAAAGGCAGAAAAAGGAGTACATCGATTGGTAAGATTATCTCCTTTTGATTCTTCAAATAAGCGACATACTTCTTTTGCTTCTGTAGATATCATGCCTGATTTGGATGAAGACGTAGAAATTGATATCAATCCCTCGGATCTTAAAATTGATACCTATAGAGCTAGTGGTGCGGGTGGACAACATGTTAACACCACCGATTCAGCGGTGAGAATTACTCACATCCCTACAGGTGTAATGGTTTCATGTCAAAACGAACGTTCGCAACATAAAAATAAAGCCACAGCCATGAAAATGTTGATGGCTAAATTGATTGAAATCAAAGAAGAAGAGCAAAAAGAGAAAATTGAAGATATTCAAGGTAAATATAATCAAATTGCTTGGGGCAGTCAGATAAGATCCTATGTATTTCATCCCTATAGTTTGGTTAAAGACCATCGTACAAATGCAGAAAAAGGTAATGTTCAAGGGGTTATGGATGGCGATTTGGAAATTTTTATCAATGAATACTTAAAAATGAAAAGCAAAACCCAGTAACAGTAGGAGAAAAATATGGATATTTTAAAAAGATTGTGTGAAGAATTCAATTTAAAAACACATCAAGTAGAAAACACAATAGCGTTAATAGATGAAGGGAATACAATTCCTTTTATAGCACGTTACAGGAAAGAGCAAACGGGATCATTAAGCGATGTGGTCTTAAGAGATTTAGACGAGCGTTTAGCTTATTTAAGAAGTTTAGAATCACGTAAACAAGAAGTTATTAGACTGATAGATGAGCAAGGCAAACTAACAGATAATCTCAAAAAAGAGATTGAATCTGCCGAAGTGTTGCAAAGAGTAGAGGATTTATACAGACCTTATAAGCAAAAGAAGAAGACTAGAGCAACAGTCGCAAAGGCAAAAGGACTAGAGCCTTTAGCAGCGATCATATTTAGCCAAACCAAAGAATCAGGAACTCTAGAAGAATTGGCGTCATCATTTTTAAATGATGAAGTAGAAACTGTTCAAGAAGCCTATCAAGGGGCTATGGACATAGTGGCAGAAATGGTTTCTGATGATGCTGATTATAGGGAGAGAATCAGAGAAATATATCTTCAAGATAGTGTGATAAAAACAGAAGGGACAGATGTTGAAGAAACCACTGTGTATGAGATGTATTATGGGTTTAATGAAAAAGTTAGTCAAATTGCTAATCATCGTGTATTAGCCATCAACCGAGGTGAAAAAGAAAAGAAACTAAAGGTTGCCATGGATACTCCTGATGATAAGGTGGTTGCTTACTTAAAAAGTCAAATACTATCCAACGAAAAAGCAATCACAAATCCTCATTTAGAAGCTGCTATAGAAGATGGTTACAAACGTTTGATTATGCCTTCTGTCTCTCGAGAGATACGCAATATTCTTACTGAAAAAGCCGAAGAAGAAGCGATAAAAGTATTTGCTCAAAACACTAAAAATCTCCTCTTAGTAGCACCGATTAAAGATGCCATTGTATTAGCCATTGATCCATCCTTTAGGACAGGTTGTAAGTTGAGTGTGTTAGATGATACAGGCAAACTTTTATCTTACACAACGATTTATCCTAATGAACCTCAAAACCAAGTGGAAAAATCAAAAGCTACCCTAAAAGAGCTTATCAAAAAATACCATGTGGATATTGTATGTATTGGAAATGGCACAGCATCTAGAGAAACTGAAATTTTAGTAGCTGAAACGATCCAAGAAATCGGTAAAGATATTCCTTATACCATTGTAAGTGAAGCGGGTGCTTCGGTTTATTCAGCATCTAAAATTGCTCAAGAAGAATATCCAGATATTGATGTATCCATTAGAGGTGCAATATCCATTGGTAGAAGACTACAGGACCCATTAGCAGAATTAGTGAAAATTGACCCCAAAAGTATTGGTGTAGGTCAATATCAACATGATGTTAATCAGCCTAAATTGGCAAAAGCATTAGATGGTGTAGTGGAAGACTGTGTTAATAGTGTTGGAGTGGATTTAAATACAGCTTCTTTCTCTTTGTTACAGTATGTAGCAGGGGTTAATAAAACCGTGGCTAAGAATATTGTTCAATATCGAGAAGAAAAAGGCAAATTCACAAATCGTCTTGACTTAAAACTAGTCCCAAGGTTAGGTGACAAAGTATTTGAACAATGTGCTGGGTTTTTAAGAATAAGTGATAGCAGTAATTATTTGGATAAAACGGCGGTTCATCCGGAATCTTATGAGGTTGCAAATCAGCTCGTTGAAAAGTTAGACTATCCTACAGATGAAATCAAAAACATGAACTTTAGAGATATTGCTACAAGAATAGCTAATATTCCTTTAAAGGATAAAAAACGAGAAGCGCAACTACCCAAAGGAAGAACCATTAAGAGCTTACAAGATTTAGGGAAAATTCAATTAAAGGAAAAACCAAAATCGTCTAAAGAAAAATATGAAGAGCGATTGAAATATTTAGCTCAGGAGTTAGAAGTTGGTATACCTACATTACGAGATATGGTGGAAGAATTAAAGAAACCAGGACGAGACCCACGTGATGAGATGCCGAAGCCTATTTTTAGAAATGATATCTTAAAAATGGAAGATTTAAAACCAGGAATGACAGTCACTGGCACTGTTAGAAATGTGGTTGATTTTGGTGCATTTATTGATATTGGCGTTAAACAAGATGGGTTAGTTCATATATCTCAAATCAGTGATAAATTTGTTAAAAACCCTATGGAAGTTGTCCAAGTAGGAGACACTGTTTCAGCAAGAATATTGGATGTTGATTTAAAACGCAGCCGTATCTCTTTGACCATGAAAAAAGAAAAAGAGAAAGCTTCAAAATAAGGCGGGTTAGGGATAAAACCGTATCCTCGCTGCTTAGTATTTAGGTCATTTGCGGGGATACAACTGCATCTTCGTTGCTTAGTATTGAATCCTTTGTTTTTATATGGATACCGCAGTATCTTCCCTGCTTAGTATTTAGATCCTTTTCTTTTTTAAGATTTAAATGAAGAAAAGGATCACATAATGCGCGAATCAGATACGTGCGGTATCCTTT
>SKID01000270.1 GCA_007116605.1 Tissierellia bacterium | reverse complement strand
TCCAGGGACTCTACAGGGCTATCCTTCCACTTAGAAAGTGGAATCTTGAACTGTAGAGTCATCGGAGATGCATGTTTTATCCTTTTTAACTAAAGCGAAAGGAAGCAAAGAATCACATGCGTCGGGAATCAGCAACTTGTTTTATTCTTTACTATGCCGATGAGAATCGATGCTTTTCTTCTATAGATTAAACAGTTGCTTTAGCATGTTTAAATAGATATTTAACTCATTTAAGTACCGATGTTTTAACTTCTCTCCATTGTCCTCTAAGGTATTTATCTCATCTAAGAAGTTGTCATTTAATCCTTTGAGCACCCATCTAAAGACATTCATAATATAGTCTCTTTTATAGGCACTTGATGGAAAATCATACTCCGCTGTCATCTGATCAAAGAATTGATCTGCTTCAACACGATAGTGTTTTAATATCTTCTTTGATATTTCAGTCTTTCCTGAAAATGCTTCTTTGAATAAATGCATCATTTGTGGATTCTCAATATATAAATCAAACTCCATAACGGCTGATATTTTAATGAACTCAATAAAGTCATCTGGGATGTTAACCATGCTTTCATTGACTCTTTTCACTACTTGAGTCACTGATTGATCCACAATATATAGATATAAGGCTTCTTTAGAACCAAAGTAGTGAAATAAACTTCCTTTGGAAATTCCCATAGCTTTAGTCATATGGTTTGTAGAAGCGCCTTCATATCCATTTTCCACAAATTCTTTTGTTGCAATGTTGATGATATGCTTTTTTTTATCTTCTTTAAGTGATTCAAAATGATGATAACTCAAAATACACCTCCTGACCACTTGGTCAATTTATTGTAAAACAAAAACAAGGACTTGTCAACAATCCTTGTTTTTTTACTTTACTATACGAGGATAGTCACTACTTGTTCAGTGCCTTCAAAGCATTTTCTAGCCTATCCAGCCCTTCTTTTAATATTTCAAAGCTTGTTGAAAAAGTAATTCTAACATGTCCTTCCGATCCAGGTCCAAAAAAATCACTTGATCCTGGAACAATCAGTAACTGATGCTCATCTTTCAGATACTTGACAAAAGAATCACTATCCATTCCTGTCTCTCTAATATCTGGAAAAAGAAGGAATGTCGCTTGTGGTTTGTTGCATGATATCTTTGGCATTGCATTAATTCTTTCTAATGCATAATCACGATTTTTTTCTAAATGTTTCATAAATTCATCTAACCAATAATAGCATTTGTCCATACAAGCGATGATAGCTATTTGTGATAATGAAGTAATCCCCCCTGCAGTAGATATGACATGGGCCTTGTCCACAATTTTTTTGAATATTTCTTCGTCTTGAACATAAATACAACCTGCTCTTAAGCCTGCAATTCCAAAGCTTTTTGAAAAGCCATACACAGATATGGTTTTTTTGTTTCTTTCATTGCCAAGTTCTAGTAGGCTGTTAAACTTTTCGCCTTCATAAACTATGTCAGACCATATTTCGTCGTTCATGATCCATAAATCATATTTCTCAGCTAATTTTAACAAGCCATCTAAGTCTTTCATAGGATACAATTTGCCTAATGGATTGTGAGGATTACAAAAACAAATCATTTTTGTTTTTTCTGTAATATAATCTTCTAATTTATCTAATCTTATATTTCCTTGTACATCTAATTCAATGGGATATAAAACTGGAGTCGCTCCTGCTACTACTACCGATTCTTTAAAAAGATAATCTACCGGGTCAAAAACAATGACTTCATCACCAGGTGACAACACCGCTTCAGCTATTATAAACATCCCTCGTGCAACACTATCTATTGGCAAAACTAATTCTGGATTAACGTTCACGTTTTTTCTTCTTTTTAATGCATTAGCAATACTTTGTTTACATTTAGGCAATCCTAGTTTGGGTGTGTAGGAAAAATATCCTTCTTTAATGTAATCAATCAAATCCTCAACTATTTCTGGAGCTACTGGAAAATCCAAGTCTGCCGACGTCAGTGGAATAATACCTTCTTCAACCTCAGCCCACCTCATATTATAGGCTCGTTCTTTTAGTACATCGAATTTTATGTTTTCATGGCTAAACATGCTCATTATTAAAAACCTCCATTTTCATCTAATATATTTTTGTGTTATCTTTTAAATGCCTTTTATTGTTGTTTTTTCCAGCGAGTATCAATGCTAAAACCACACCTCTTAAAGTGGGAGATAAGTATTTTAAAGACTTACTCA
Organism: Tissierellia bacterium; assembly: GCA_007116605.1. Taxonomy (GTDB): domain Bacteria; phylum Bacillota; class Clostridia; order Tissierellales; family Dethiosulfatibacteraceae; genus 38-11. Next base: position 1,441 of record SKID01000270.1, on the reverse strand, counting down.
TCGACAGAATGTTACGAAATCTTGTCTGTAGTTTATTTTATAATGCTTATTTTAAGTCCTTTCCATTTCTTCATTGATATGATTTAGAAAAAAAGCCTCTAATGTAGATACATCTCTTGAATGAATACCATCAATTAATTGTTCATAGTTTTTAATCACGCTTTTAACAGTGACATTCAAAGGTTTTTGAACCACCATTAATCTAATACTGAGATATAAATTGATTTTTAGCATTCTCTCTGCATATTTGTTGCGACAAAGTTCATAGGTCACTTCATGAAATTCTAAATCTGCCTCAATTGCATTCATAAATGTTTCATTTTTGCCTTTTAGTTTATCTTGGATCCCTCTCAACCTTTCAATGTCTTCACCACAAGTATGGGCTATAATTTGTTCACTGACGAATTTAACAAAATACACTCTCAAGGCTCTTAGCTCATTTAAATCATCCACACTTAAATGCGTCACCAACATCCCTTTTCTTGGCATAACTTTAATAAATCCTTCATAAGATAGTCGGTTTAACGCCTCCCTAATAGGTGTTTTCCCCAAGCTTAATTGCTTCATCAACTCTGATACAATAATTTCTTCTCCTGGTCTTAGTTCTGTTAAAGCAATCATCTTTCTGATTTTTGAGTACGCTACTTCACTATGCTTCATGACTTGCTCCTTATCAAAAGATTTTTAGATTGTGAAATGATTCTATGTTATCAAGGCTGAAATATCCTTATCTGGGTCATAGCATCACCATTCATCAAATAAAATAATAGTGTTGTTTCAGTGATATATCACTGAAACAACACTATTATAACACTCTCTTTTAATCATTGCAACTCTATTGTCCTGAATTATTTAGTCTCTAAAAGATCTTTTTTCTTGATGACAAATTCTCATGATCGTATCTCTTCCTGTAAGGACAGCATTAGGAAGACCTCCTGGAGGTTGTAGCCATTGCCCTGATAAATAAATGTTTTCTAGGCCTTTTATTCGACCATTATGCTCTAATACCTTCCCTTTTACTGTTGGTAAAAAACCCATAAAGGAGCCTCGATAAGCATTAACATATCTTTCATAAGTTAAAGGTGTTGCCACATCTAAGAGTGTAATCTTACCTTCCATAAAAGGATAATTTTCCTCTATTCCACGGATTACTTCTTGTCCTATCCGTTTTTTTTCATCGTAATATCCTTCACCTTTTTCTTTGAGCTTTTTCCACGCATCATAATCTTTAGTATCGCAATTAATGGCACAAGTCAAAACGGTCTTGCCTTCAGGTGAAAAATCTTTTTCATATCCATATTGATTGATTAACAAATGCTCTTGTTGACTTTCATGAATTTGAATAGGTTTATTCAAATAAAATCTCCAAGACCTTGGCATGTGATCTAGTTCTCCATCAAATCCTAATGCCACATATATGTTTGATGCCAATGGATATTTT
>SKID01000311.1 GCA_007116605.1 Tissierellia bacterium | reverse complement strand
TAGATTCAACGGTGTTTTTTGTGTGTTTCTTAATGATCATGCCTTCTAGCGCTCTTACATTAATGCCATTAAATGCTAACAAACATTTCCCTACTGCAGATCCATAAAGCGGACTCGAAGCTCCCTCCAACGGATTTACGGTTAATAATTGATTGCTGTCATAAGACTTGTATATAATAATTCCTTGAGGATTATTAGGGTCGCTATTATCTAATACTGATGCGTTAACTACCTCGCCAAATTCTTTGCTTAATTCATCACAATATGGTTTTATCACTTGCTTCACTGACATTTTGTTTCTAATTTCCATACCTATAGCAAACAACTTCATGCCTAACCAATACTTCTCAGTCTCTGGATTTTGTTGTACAAATCCTTTTGCTTCCAAAGTCATTAATGTCCTATGAATGGTACTTTTATAGGTATCTAGTCTATTAGCTATTTCTGATACTCCCATTTCGTGCTTAGTCTCATATAATAAAATAATCACATCCAATGCTCTATCCACTGAATTAATAATCATTATATGCCTCCTGTAAGTGTAATATATTCTAATACTTTAACACAATGACATACTTATTGTAAATAATGTATCATTGTAAAGTGCTTTTAATTTTGTCTTGCAATTAAAATAATCCTGTTGTATTATATTTAGGAACGTCGTTCTATTTTTATTTGGAGGTCATTATGAAAATATTAGTCATTAATCCTGGTGGTACTTCCACCAAGGTCAGTGTTTATGAAAACACCAACGAAGTTTTTAAACATAATGTTGACCATACTGCTGCTGAGCTGAAATCTTTTAATTCAGTTTATGACGAATATCATTACAGAAAAAAAATCGTTATTAATGCCATTGAAAAACATGGTTATGCTTTAAGCCAACTCGATTGTGTTGTCGGACGTGGTGGTTTATTAAAAGAAATTGAAGGTGGAACTTATCTTGTTAATGATGCCATGATTAATGATGTTAAGAATGCTATTCGTGGCGAACATGCTTCTAATCTTGGATCAGTTATTGCCAAGAGCATTGCTGATGAAATTAATATTCCAGCATTTATTGTTGATCCTGTTTCTGTTGATGAGTTTGAAGATATCTCCCGGTTATCGGGAATTTCTGATTTGGAGAACCCAAGTTGGCTTCATGCACTGAATCATAAAGCGGTATGCAGAAAAGTTGCGACTAAGCTTGGTGGTGAGTATACAGACTATCATTTCATCGTTGCTCATTTAGGTTCTGGCGTTTCAGTAGTGCCCCACAAAAAAGGCCGTATGATTGATGGCAGCGGAGGCAGAAGTAATGGTCCTTTTTCACCTGAAAGAAGTGGTGGACTCCCTACTTATCCTTTAATTCAGTTATGTTTTTCTGGTAAATATACTCATAAAGAATTGGTTAGTAAGGTGAGCTCTGTTGGAGGTATGTATGATTATTTAGGCACAAAGGATACACGTGAAATAGAAAAGCGAATGGCAAGTGGTGATTCTAAAGCTAAATTAGTTTTGGATTCATTTATCTACCAAGTAAGTAAGGAAATTGCCTCTTATACTGCCTCATTGCAAGGAAGAGTAGATAGAGTTATTCTTACTGGAGGTATCGCTAATTCTGACTACATAGTGAATGGTATCCAAGAAAGAGTTGGATTTATAGCTCCTTTTGAAATAATTCCTGGAGAAGCTGAAATGGAAGCCTTAGCCCTAGGTGCTTACCGCGTATTGTGTGGTCTTGAACAAGCAAAAACATATATTTAATTTAACACTAAGAAGAATCTTAAAGGAGTTTATATGAAAAGTTTTTTATCTGTCATAGAGAAAGCCCAAAAAATGGGCCCTTTTACAATCAGTGTTGCAGGAGCAGAAGATTACTCTCTATTAATGGCCCTCAAAGATGCCCAGGATTTAGGTTTTGTAAACCCCGTATTAGTAGGAGATTCTAATCAAATTGAATCCCTATCAACTGAGATTGGGCTTCGTCCTCTAGATATTATTAATAGTAAATCACCTGAAGATTCTGGTGCTATTGCTGTTTCCTTAGTTAAAAATGGAAGTTGTGATATTTTAATGAAAGGGATGATTAATACTAGCATTTATATGCGAGCTATACTTAATAAAGAGCATGGTCTGAGAACTAATCAACTCATTAGTCTATTAGCTGCTTACGAAATCCCAGAATACCACAAGCTGCTTTTTTGTACAGATAGCGGTATAAACGTCGCTCCAAACCTAGAACAAAAAAAAGATATTGTCAATAATGCTTTGTCTGCTATGCAATCACTTGGAATCCAAAGACCCAAAGTAGCTGTATTAACAGCCAATGAAATGGTAGATGCAAAAGTTCAGTCCACTGTAGACGCAAAAGCATTAGTAGACATGGCAACTATTGGTCAAGTGATGCCTTGCATCATTGAAGGTCCAATATCTTTTGATATTGCATTTAGTCCTAAAGCTGCTGAACATAAAGGTATTAACAGCAACATCTCTGGAGATTGTGATTTGCTCGTTTTCCCAAATATTGAAACAGGTAATGCACTAGGTAAATCTTGGTTGCATTTCAATAAAGCAAAATGGGCTGGAATTGTGCTGGGGGCATCAAAACCTGTTATATTAGGGTCTCGTTCAGACACTAATGAAATCAAAATCAATTCAATTGCGCTTGGTTGTCTTGCATCAAGTGTTTAAATATCCTGATGCTTCATTTTCAATAGCACTGTCGCTAACGGATTGAGTTATTGAAGATTTATCTTAAGCTCTCTTACTGCTTAGATTACATTTAAAACACTATCTGAACTTTATAATGATTGATCATCAGACCTTATCATAATAAGCCTCCCCATTTCTAGAAGTGGGAGGCTTATAGCTATTTGTCATCGGATCAACCGGACTCTTGGATTCCATATGGTGTTTCAAACATAACCTAAATGTTAGAAACTGTCCTTATCTGCCACTTTAAGAAGTGGAAGTCTAAGGATTATTAGTCATCGTATCAATAAATAAGGTTTTTGAACAATAACTCGCTATTTAATTACTATTCTATCCATTTCCAACTAACGCAATAAATCACATGTTCAGGAATTTCTATTTCAGGATTGTTAAATTCCCACTCACCATTTAAACCAGAAGCTTTAATGGCAAGATCAAAGTGAGCAACTGCTATACCCATGTCAATTCTTTGAAACTGAATCGGGTATTTTTTTGTTCTTTCTAAATAGAAGTGATAATCTTGTCCTGTTTTTATGACTCTCCATGGCTGTTTATTTGAAGCAGAGGGTCCAAGACGAACCATTTCCAGTGCTTGAATATATGGATTCCCCAAAGCCTCACTATTAAAATCATTTATTCTTAGAGGCGCGCCATATGTTTCGTTAAAAAACATTAATTCAAAAGGCTTACGACTGTCTGAACCAGCTAACTTTCGCATTGTTCGGTCCATAAAGTGACTCTTTTCTGCTGGTTTCCCTATTGGTGTGATTGCAATAATTTTCTCTTCTGTGTCTTTTAAAACCACACCTTGAAAATCATTTAACTTGTATGTTCCAGCTAACCAACAAGTCCCCCACCCTTGCTCAGTTGCAAGTAGAACCCCTTTTTCTAATAAAAATCCTAGTTTCTCCATGTCTTGTGGTGAATTTTTCGCAATAGCCACAATAAATGTCTTTGCCCCTTTAATCACACCATAAGT
>SKID01000345.1 GCA_007116605.1 Tissierellia bacterium | reverse complement strand
TTTAGCATACTCTAACATCGGCTCGTAGAGATTTTCATAACCATTAGCACAGACTAAAAAAGCCTCTCCAAGACCCATTTCATAACTGGCTACACCAACTATTTCTGCTTTGTCCTCCCAGATTCCAATCCTGTGGGCGTAGGTGTAGTCAAAGAAAGGATGTGTTTGAGCATACTCAAAAAACTGCGGCAACAAATAACCATTGTGATGATTTAAAGAATATTGTCTCTGTAAAAACCCATGCACTTTTCTAAAATCATCTAACAACTTATAATTTCTAAATTTAATTATCATCATCTTCTCCTTTTTCCAATATAATCCAAGAGTCCTGTTGATCTTACAACTGTGTGTCTATAGGGCTCTTGTTAACCGCTCTAGCCAATATCATATCTTAAAACTTGTTCTCCACAGTCTAGTTTTTCTCCAGTGTCCACAAAACCATATCCTATATAAAAATCATAGGGCGATTCTGCCCCAAGCTCAACGGATGTTTTTAGTACTTTTACACCATCTTTTCTACACTTATCCACAATCATATCGAGTACTTTTTTACCGTAACTTTTTCTTTGATAATCTCTAGCTATCATATATCTCCAAAGATAGTACTCCTGCTCACCCACATCTAACATGACAAATCCGATAGGCTCTTCCCCTAAATATATCCCTCTATGCCATGCAAAGTCTGGATAAAAAGATGCCTGAGCTATAGAATACATGTTATCTGCCACACAATTTCTTTGAGCTTCACTTAGTGTTTCACTTAACTTTGCTATTCGACTAAGTTGCTCGTCTACAACCACCCTAAGGCTGATTTCATCAGGTTTTCTACCGATATGAAGAAAATGTTCCCCACAACCAAATAGATTTGGATCTCTAGATAATTTAAAGGCAATATCTAGCCACTGTTTATATTCTTCACCCTCTAGAGCATTAATCCCTTCTTCTCTCATAGCCAAAGCATTTTCAACACATACAAACTCAATCTCCTCTATAGATGACTCTGCCATAAATCGTCTAGCATCTTGTGGGCTTATAAAATATGCTTCGGTAAAACCATCATGACCATGATTTACACCATCATCTAAGTATCTAAGCAAAGATCCCTTGTCTCCCTTGTACATGTTTTTTAAGTGGTCAATCATTGGTGCATAACAAGAAATGAATGATGTGAATATGATCCCTCTCTTCTTTAAAACTCTAAGGGCCTCATTTAATGCTACTCTTCTATCTTCTTCATTAATCAGGTGATACATGGGACCCATAAGCAGCACCACGTCAAAAACCTCATCCTCAAAAGGTAGTGCTAATGCATTCCCTTTGATATACTCTTGTAAGTCACCTAAATCTTTTGATAATTGTCTCGCCTTTTCTATGTTCTTACTAGATATATCTAAAAGGCTGACCTGATTACCATTTTTTGAAAGATAAAATGAATATCTGCCTGCACCTCCGCCAATATCTAAAATCTTTAAACACTCTCCCTGAATATGCAAGTCCATAAATCTTTTGGTGATATCTAACTCGACTTTGTGTCTATCCAATCGTTCCCACTCATTAAATTCATTATCATAGTAGCTTTCAACTTTTTCCATCAGATCCTCACTTTTTTATTATGTTTTACTTTTTCAGTATAATGCAACTTGCCATTAATTTAAAGTGTCTTTTGATTGGGTATCTCTATAGGGATCAAACAATTGCTGCCCTGCTTCGTATTTAAAGGTCAGTTATTGAATGAGGGCGGCAGAAATGTTAGAATTTAGCGTGGTTATTTAGATGCTTTTCAAAAAAAGGAATCACATATTTAATGTGTATATAAAAGAGAGGACTGATTAAAATGAGCAAAGTAGAAGAAAACAAAAAAGCTTGGGGATTACTATCAGAAAATCATTATCACCATTATAAACAGCAATTCCAAGAGAATCGCTATCAATTTAATCCCATTGTTTTAAAGGACTTAGGCAATATATCTGGCAAGAAAGTGCTTCATCTGCAATGTAACACCGGGGCAGATTCTATTGTATTAGCCAAAATGGGTGCCGATGTTATCGGTGTTGATTTGGTGCCCGACAATATCTTTTTCGCAAAACAATTGGCTAAAGATTTAGATGTTCGAAATATTGATTTTATTGAGTCGGATATTATGACCCTTATGGAAAAACACGAAGGCCTATATGATATCGTGTTTACTTCTGATGGAGCAATTGGTTGGTTGCCAGACTTGAAAAAATGGGGTAGAACCATTAGACACTTTTTAAAAGAAGATGGTTTTTTCTATGTCCATGATAGTCATCCATTTTATCTCACTTTTGATGAAGATAAGATTGTAAATGGAGTTACTGAAATAAAATACCCATATTTTAAACAAGCACCTGATGAAGAAACTCAAATTGGTGGTTGGGCTTCAGAAGCTAAAGAAGCTAAAAATTATTTTTGGATGTATACAATGAGTCACTTAATTAACTCTTTGGCTCAAGCAGGGTTATTTATTGAGTTTTTAAATGAGTATGACCGTTGTGTTTCAGGCATGGGAGGAACAACAGAAGATCAAGATGGTTTATTTTGCTATCCAGCTTTAGAAGGTGCTTTGCCCATAACCTTTAGTCTAAAAGCCACCGTAAGATAACCCACATTGTCTGTCAAAATGACCAAAAAGGAAAAAAGTTCAGTCTGTTGTCACCAAATCTTGATCAATTTATTCTTTCATTTTATTATATAGACCCTGTAAATCAGCCAATAATTCAGGGTTTTTCTTAACTAATGCATCAACATATAAGCTTCCAATATGATAAAAACTGACTCTACTTGGATGATTCAATAGATTGCCCGTATTTGTCTTGATCCCCAAATGGACCCTTATACCATTTTCAATATATCGTGCGAACCCTTCTTTCCATTCTTGCCAAATCATGTACTCATAATCTACTTCATTTAATAATCTGCTCATATTTTGATGATACTCGATTAATGCATCCTCTTTCCCCTCAAGCATTGCATTTGCTAACTCTTCCGTTTCATTTATTAACATCACATTGTCATACGGAAACGGATGATTGATTTCCCACATGTGATTTTTTTCTTTGTGATATTTCTTTTCAATATTCAGAGTTTTTCGAATCTCTTTTTCACCCTGTTGCCACTGATAACAATGCGCAAATTCGTGAAGAATAAACACATGCCCTTCCAAGCTTTCAAAAGCTTCTTTAGTTATGACCGCTGATATTTTATCATCATAAAAATCTAAAGGAAACGCTGCAAGAATACCTTTGGGAATAGGCATAGGTGTTGGCCATTCTAATTGAAACTGATATTGATCATGCTCTATATCATAATCAAACACGAAAAACAGACCCTCTTCTGCCACAGTAACTGGATAAAGCTTTAGAATCCATGGATAGAGGTTTTTGGTCATTTCATAAACCTGTCTAAATCTTTTTAGTGCTATGAGTGTTTCTTCAATAAAGATTGACTTCTCTTGTGTATCCATTGGATCTCCTTTAATATCTTAGTCGTATTTAATATCATCCCTCTTGTTAAACTCTGAAGTTAAAACTGTCACCCGTTTTTTTATTATACCACTGACAGCCAGATGCACCAAGTACAAGTAATATAATGAAAAAACCTAATATTAAAAAACGAGGCCCCACGGCCTCGTCTCCATTTTTATTCTTGTCTCATTCATTGTTACTTGCCTTAACCATTCAACAACAGCTCATTGATGGGTCTGCCTGGTGGCACAATAGGGTAGACCGAATCATCCTCGTGAATCATACACTCTAAAAACACGGGAATGTCTTTATCCCTGATGGCTTCCAAAGCCTGCTCTAATTCTTCCATAGACTGGCATTTGAAGTATGTAATCCCAAATGCTTCAATAAACATCTTCATGTCTACATCGTCATAAGTTTGGGTTTCAGAATATCGAGCGTTACTAAACATTCTTTGCCACTGCCTGACCATTCCTAGTGAATGGTTGTTGAGTTGCACAATTTTTATAGGCAAATGATACCGGTTCACTGTGACGAGTTCTGTATTGTTCATTCTAAAGCTTGCATCTCCTGTGATCATCACCACTTCTTTTTCTGGATTACCCACTTTTGCGCCGATGGCAGCTCCTAAGCCATAACCCATGGTGCCCAGTCCTCCAGAAGTGCAAAACTCATTGGACTTATTGATTTTCCAATATTGTCCTGTCCACATTTGATGTTGCCCTACATCCGTTGTCACAATGGTATCTTGTGGGTAGTATAAATTGACCAGTTCTAAAATATTTTTAGGCGTAAACTGAGTTCGATCAGGTTCAGGTTCACGATACTCATTGATTTCAGCCAACCATTCGGGTCTTTTAGTTTTTTCAATGCCCGCTACCAGATGGGTCAAAATATCTTTCATATCTCCAGTTAATGGAATAGAATTTTCGGTATTTTTGCCAATTTCGGTATGATCAATATCGATGTGAATGATTTTAGCATTCTTAGCAAATTCATCTGGCTTGCCAATGACTCGATCGCTAAACCTTGCCCCGACAGCAATGAGTAAATCACAATTAGAAACGGCCATATTGGCATAAACTTGACCATGCATCCCAACCAATCCTAATGACAAATAATGGCTTCTTGGTATAGTTCCAAATCCCATAAAAGAATTGACAGTAGGAATTTCAGCCTTTTCTGCTAATTGCTTCAATAAATCATCGTTTTGAGATATTCGTACACCACCACCTGAGTATATGACTGGCTTTTTAGCGCTATTAATCAATTCAATAGCTTCTTGCAAACTGGTTTGATCTGCATAATCTATCACTTCCCGATAGACGGGTTCGTCACTGGGTTCATAATCATATTCTGCTAAAAAAACATCTTTTGGAACATCCACTAAAACTGGACCAGGACGACCTGCAAGGGCCACTTCCATGGCTTCTCTAATGATACGCGCTAAATCCTTAACATTTCGCACTAAATAATTGTGTTTTGTAATTGATACCGTCATGCCTGTAATATCTACTTCTTGGAATGAGTCTTTTCCTATGAGCATATTGGGAACTTGTCCTGTAATAACCAACAAAGGGACTGAATCCATATAAGCGGTGGCAATGCCTGTAATGGTGTTAGTAGCTCCTGGACCTGATGTGGCAAAGACAACGCCTAATTTACCCGTTGTTCGAGCATAAGCATCTGCTGCATGGATCATATGTTGTTCATGGCAAGTTCTAATGTGATTAAAATGATCGGTTTCATCATGCACCGCATCATACAGAGGAATCACCGCACCACCTGGATATCCAAATACGGTGTCAACCTGTTTTTCTTTTAAGCACTCAAGAATAATTCTTGAACCCGATATCTTCATTTGCTGTCTCCTTTCAAACTTCTATCTACAGATAGCTCCTGTTGAAGCAGAAGTTACACTCTTCGCATATTTTCCTAAGTATCCTTTATACGTCACTTGTTTTAAGGTTGTTTCAAGCTTTCTTTTTTCTATTGTCTCTGCATCCACTAGTAAATCTAGTTGACCTTCTTTAATATCAATTTTAATGAGATCACCATCTCTCACATAAGCAATTGGACCGCCTTCGCTAGCTTCTGGAGAAACATGGCCAATAGCTGCCCCTCTAGTGCCTCCAGAAAAACGACCGTCAGTGATCAAAGAAACTTCCTTATCTAATCCCATGCCAGCTAATACAGAAGTGGGTGTGAGCATTTCTCGCATCCCAGGACCTCCTTTAGGTCCTTCGTAACGTATAACCACACAGTTTCCTGGCTTAATTTTTTGATCCAAAATAGCTTCTACAGCATCTTCTTCTGATTCGTAGACTTTTGCTATAGCAGTGACTTGCATCATTTCATCAGCAACAGCAGATTTTTTGACAACAGCACCTTCAGGGGCTAAAGACCCAAATAAGACTTGTATCCCTCCTGTAGGTGAGTAAGGCGTCTCCACATCTGCAATAATCGGACTAGGAGTAAAGACCATTTTTGATAGTTTTTCCGCTACAGTGCCATTCACTGTTTTAACAGACCCATCAATAAGACCTTTCTGCTCTAAACCCTTCATGACCATTGAAATACCTCCTGCATCATTGAGTTGTTCAATATGATAGGGTCCTGCTGGGCTTAACCGACATAGGTTGGGTGTTTTTTGACTGATTTCATTGATAACCTTTAAATCGATAGGCACTTCCGCTTCGTTAGCAATAGCCGTTAAATGAAGGACAGTATTTGTTGAGCATCCTAATGCCATATCTACTGCTAATGCATTGTGAAAGGCTTCTTTTGTCAAAATATCTCGTGGCTTAATATCTTGTTTGATTAAATCCATTATCGCCATGCCTGATAACTTAGCCAGTCGTTTCCGACTAGAATATACTGCAGGTATAGTCCCATTGCCTGGCAATGCTAATCCCAGTGCTTCAGTCATACAGTTCATGGAGTTGGCGGTAAACATACCAGCACATGAGCCACAAGTTGGACAAGCATTATTTTCCAAATAGCATAATTCGTCCATATCCATTTTTCCTGCTGATAATGCGCCTACTCCTTCAAATACGGTAATTAAGTCAATTCCTTGATTATCTTTTTTACCCGCTAACATGGGGCCACCACTGATAATAATGGTAGGAATATTGAGTCTAGCTGCTGCCATTAAAGCTGCTGGGACAGTTTTATCACAATTGGGAACAATGACGAGTCCATCTAATCCATGGGCTAAAGTCATGGTCTCAATGCTGTCCACAATGAGTTCTCGGCTAGCTAAGGAATAACGCATCCCTTCATGATTCATGGCAATGCCATCACACACAGCTATCCCTGGAAACTCAAGAGGTGTACCTCCAGCCATTAGCACCCCTTTTTTTGCAGCCTCAGCAATATCTCTTAAGCCCACATGTCCTGGCACAATTTCATTGAACATATTAACAACACCTACAAAAGGCTTGTTCATTTCAACATCTGTTAAACCAGACGCTTTCATTAAAGAACGGTGGGGAGCTTTTGAAGGCCCCTTTTTGACTAAATCACTACCCATAAATCTCTCCTATTTAATCCAGTTCATCATATTTCTTAGTTTTGCACCTGTTTTTTCAATCAAATGTTCTTTCTCGGAATTTTTAATCGCATTGTACATAGCTCTACCGGACTGATTTTCTAAAATCCATTTTTGAGCAAATTGACCTGTTTGAATTTCGTATAGCACTTTTTTCATTTCTTTACGGGTATCTTCATTGATAATTCTCTTACCAGTAACATAATCTCCATACTCAGCTGTATCACTAACGCTATAGCGCATTCTTTCCATACCACCTTCATATAGTAAATCTACGATCAATTTCATCTCGTGTAAACATTCAAAATATGCGATTTCTGGTTGATATCCTGCCTCAACTAATGTATCAAATCCTGCTTTGATTAATTCTGTTACGCCGCCACATAATACCGCTTGCTCACCAAAAAGATCTGTCTCGGTTTCTTCTTTAAATGTGGTTTCGATTACACCGGCTCTTGTTCCACCTACTGCTTTTGCATAAGCAAGGGCTACTTCTTGTGTTTTGCCTGTATAATCTTGATAGATTGCAAACAAGCATGGAACACCTGCGCCTTTTTCAAATTCTCTTCTCACTAAGTGACCCGGTCCTTTTGGCGCAACCATAAAGACATCTACATTAGCAGGGGGAACAATTTGGCTAAACACAATATTGAATCCATGAGCAAAGGCTAGTGCATCTCCTTCGGCTAAGTTAGGTTCTACACAATTTAAATAAACTTCTTTTTGTTTTTCATCTGGGATTAGCATCATAACCACTTGTGCTGCCTTAGCCGCTTCACTCACTGTCATCACTTGTAAGCCTTGCTCTTCTGCTTTAGTCCAAGATTTACTTCCTTCATATAAGCCAACAACCACGTCCACGCCATTTTCTTTCATATTTAGAGCATGGGCATGCCCTTGGCTACCATATCCTATCACAGCAACTTTTTTTCCTGCTAATACATTTAAATCTGCATCCTTCTCATAATACATTTTACTCATTCTATCCTCCAGGTATATTGTACTTTATTTAAAGCACATTGTATTTTGTATACATTATAGAACAAGGCGACAAATTCGTCAACCTTGAATTTTAGCAAACTTCTACTACGTCAAATACATCCACAAGCCTTTTAACATGCATCACGGCTCGATCAAAACCTGGGTTATTGATATCATCTACTGCAACTCTTAATACGATCTGATCTCCTTCATTTTTCATTGAAAATTCTGTGACATTAAAGTTTTTTCTTCTTAATGTTGCCATGACTCTCATTGCAGAGTCTAATCCATTGGACACCTTGAAACATACCGTTCTACTCATTTTTTTCCTCCATTTTTCTCAACTCGATTGTGGTTAAAAAAAACCTCTCATCTCTACACATATCTAAGATATGTATAGGGACGAAAGGTCTTTCGCGGTACCACCCTATTTGCGACAATTGTCGCCTCTCATCAAGTCGAAAGATTTATTCTTTGAACTCTATCCCTGTAACGTAGGCTAACGACCTCGTCTACTCGAATTGCTTTCGACTCGGCAGCTCCGGAGTGATCATTGACTATCTATGTCTCACCAGTTTTCACCAACCACTGGCTCTCTAAATCAACAAATAGATACTTTTGTCTCCATCAAAGCTTTTGTACTTGTGTAAGATTATACAGATTAGTTTGATTATTGTCAACACATTTATTTATCGTCTTTTTTATCTTTGTTTTCAAGATTCTAAATATTTTTCTTGACAAATTCATGAGTAGCTTTTAGAATAGGTACAAGTTTAGATACATTTGTTGACGGAGACAAGACAAAATTCACGCCTATAGAGAGTCGATGGTTGGTGAAAATCGATGGTTCATGTTTTGTTGCATCACTCCTGAGAAGGGCTTCTGAATACCAGTAGGAAGTCACGGTTAACCCCGTTATAAGGTTTAGGTTTGTTAGAACCGATTGAGTGGCTCTTCGGAGCAATTAGAGTGGTACCGCGGATAACCCGTCTCTTGTATAACAAGAGGCGTTTTTTGTTGTTAAGGAGGAAATATGAGTTTATTAGAGACTAAAAAAGAAACATTTAATCCCAATGTCATCCTAGATGATATCCAAAAAGCAAACAAAAATCTTCAGGGGGTCATAAAGGAGACACCTTTAATTTACAGTGATTTTTTTAGCCAAGAATCTCGTAATAAAGTGTATCTGAAACCTGAAAACTTGCAGTTTACAGGATCATTTAAAATCAGAGGTGCTTATAACAAAATCTTTAACCTTCCCGAAGATATTAAGAAAAAAGGTATCGTAGCTTCTTCTGCTGGTAATCATGCACAGGGAGTGGCTTACTCAGCTAAAACTTTAGGTATTTCCTCTAAAATTGTCATGCCCATTGTCACACCCTTGATTAAAATTGAAGCCACAAGAAAACACGGCTCAGAAGTGATTATTCACGGAGATATTTATGATGATGCTTATAATCGGGCTATGGAAATTGCCCAAGAAGAAGGTCGAGAGTTTATTCATCCCTTTAATGATTATGATGTGATTTGTGGTCAAGGAACCATTGGTTATGAGATATTAAATGAATTGTCTGATGTAGATGAAATATTAGTTCCTATTGGTGGTGGTGGTCTCATCTCAGGTATTGCCTTGGCTGTAAAAGCAATGAATCCCAATGTGAGAGTCATCGGCGTAGAGCCTGAAGGCGCTATGACAATGAAACATTCTTTAGATGAAGACCGTATTTGTGAGCTTAATTTTATTAAAACTTCTGCAGAAGGTGTTGCCGTTAAAAAACCTGGGGATATCCCTTTTGAAATTGCTAAATGTTTTGTTGATGGCATTATTACAGTGACTGAAAAAGAAATCATGGAAGCCCTGTTGATGCTCATCGAAAAACACAAGTTAGTAGGTGAAACTGCTGGTGTACTCACCCTAGCTGCCCTTAAAAAACTCACCGTCTCTAACAAGAAGATTGTCAGTGTCATTAGTGGCGGTAATATAGATGTGGTCACAATTTCATCAATGATTAATAAAGGATTGGTTTCAAGAGGTCGCGTTTTGTGTTTTACTGTTGACTTGCCGGATATTCCTGGTCAATTATTAAAGATCTCTCAAATTCTAGCTGATTTAAAAGCTAATGTTATTAAATTAGACCATAATCAATTTAAAGCGATGGATCGATTTGAAAATGTTCAATTAGAAGTGACTGCCGAGACAAATGGTCATCAACATATTGACGAAATTATTTTTCAGCTTTCCAAAAATGGATTTAAAGTGCATCGTGTGTACTAAAAAAGAGAACCCGACAATGATTGGACAACAGTCTAAAACTTGTCGGGTTCTCTTTACCTTTTGTACTTATGATCAAAGTTTACTATTTTTGTAATTCTAAAGTGCTATATTGATCTTACGTCTTCTGCTTGTGGTCCTTTTGCCCCTTCTACCACATTGAATTCGACTTTTTCGCCTTCTTCCAATGTTTTGAAGTTTGGTTTGTCAATTTTTGAATAGTGAACAAACACATCTTTCCCATCATCGCTTGTGATAAATCCAAAGCCTTTTTGTGAATCAAACCATTTTACTGTTCCTGTAGTCATTTAAATGTTTCCTCCGATAAAAATTTTTCCTTTAAAACAATGTGTGTCCTACTCAAAAATTGATGAATTGAATAACTGATGAATCCAAAACTAATTTTTAAAAATACGAATAACATCTTTAAAGGTAACGTCTATATTATATATTGAAAACATTTTCATTGCAACCTTTTTTGATAAAAATCTAGTTTTATCAAGGTTTTTATGCTTTTATCGAATTAATTAATTTTTGACATTTTGAGGATACAACATGCTTCTCCGATGACTCACAGTGCAAGTTTATAATATAAGGAAAGTCCTGGATAACGGTCTCTAAGGTCAGTTTCCGTCTTAACGACATCTAAACCCAAGAGTCCTGTTGATGAGTCGCGCATTATGTGACCCTTTGCTTCCTCGCTTAGGCTAACTAAAGGATAAAACACGTCTCCGAGTCGCGCATTATGTGGTTATTTGCTTCCTTTCATTTCAGTTATAAAGGATACAACATGCATCTAAGGTGCGCATCATTGGATTCTTTGCTTCAAATTCAGATCATTAAAGGATACCCCACGTATCTGAGTCGCGCATTATGTGATCCTTTTCTTCATTTAAATCTTAAAAAAGAAAAGGATCTAAGTACTAAGCAGCGATGATACTGGGGTATCCCTATAAAAGCAAAGGATTCAATACTAAGCAACGAAGATGCTGTTGTATCCACAGCAAATGACCTAAATACTAAGCAGCGAGGATACGGTTTTATCCTTGTAAAGAAACCGCACAAAGCATCAAATGTGAAACGATGAGGGGAAGTCTATCATTGAAAAAATAGCCTTATTAGTCATTGCCAAATCAGGATTTTTTCATTGACATCCGTGAAGGGTTCTGTTATTATTGAAATACATCTTGGGCGTATAGCTCAGCTGGGAGAGCACCTGCCTTACAAGCAGGGGGTCATAGGTTCGAGCCCTGTTACGCCCACCAAGATAACCGCAACTTTTGCGGTTTTTTTAATGTCTGAATTACCGCAACTTCTAAATTTCTATATCCTGCCATTTCCCTTTTTTAAATATATAGTAATAGGTGGTTCCCCTGACCATAAAATCAATGGTCATGGCTGTCCAAGCACCTGCTAGTCCAATTCCTAGGACAATAGCTAAAAAGTATCCTCCCCCTACTCTTATCACCCAAGACCCTATTCCCGTAATTCTTAGCACTGTTTTAGTGTCACCTGCACCTCTAAGTCCTCCAGCAAAAACCATTGTCATGGCTAAAAAAGGTTGAGATATGGCTACAATTCTCAAGCATATAACTGCCTGTTCAATTATGGGTTCTTCTGTTGTAAAAATACGTATAAAGATTCTTGGGAAAAAGAAAAACAGGATGCCAAAAAAGATCATGACAGCCATGGCCATTTTGGCGGCGGTGTAGCCTCCCTCCTTTGCTTTTTCAGGGTCATTAGCTCCTAGGTATTGTCCTACCAGTGTTGTGGATGCTAAGGCAAAACCCCAACCTGGCATAAATGAAATGGACTCTGATGTCATCGTAATTCTGTGAGCAGCCACCATTACTGTTCCTAAACTAGCCACTATTCTAAAGAAGGTCAATTGGGCTAGTCGAAAAACAAGTTGCTCTCCTGCTGCAGGTAATCCTACTTTTAATATTTTGCTTAGTATCTCTCGATGGAAGGTTAGTTTTTTATCAATCCTAATGTGATACTTTCCTTTTTTTCCAAATATTAGTTTCAAAATTAATATTGCTGCAATCCAACGACTAAGACTTGTAGCAATGGCTGCTCCCGCAACTCCCCAACCGGCTCCCCACATGATAAACGTCCATTGTCTCTCAATAAAAGGTAGCCCTAATACAATTTGACGAGTGGGAAATATGAGCAAAAAGTTTCCTACAATGTTGATTATATTAGATAAGCCATTAACTAACATGGGTGACTTGGTATCTCCTGCTCCCCTTAAAGCCCCTGACATGATCATGGTCAGTATCAATCCTGGAAGACCTAACAACACAAATCTCAAGTACTCTTCTGCATGAGGAATGACATCTGGCTCTGCACCCATCCAAGATACCACTTGTTTGGAAATGGCCATCATTAATAGGGTGAACACAACTGACGAAAGCACACTGATAATTAATGATTGTTTGATGGTTTCTTCTGCATCAGCAAAGTTTTTCGCTCCCACAAACCTGGCCACTAATGCAGTGGTTCCTACACTAATTGCGGCAAAAAAAGATAGCATGACCATCATGGGTGCATCTGTAAAACTAATTGCTGCAATGGCTATTCCACCAAGGCTTCCTACCATGGCTGTATCTGCAATTCCCAGTAATGTTTGCATCATCATTTCTGCTATTGAAGGTAATGCGAGTTTAAGGGTTTTTTTATTCATACTTTCCATGATTTACTCTCCATTTATGTTCATCACAAACTTCTCTCTGCTTGGAATTTGATGTCTTTAACCTTAACAGTTTGTCACATTTTGTCTGTTATTTCAATATCCTATTTTAAAAAAAAAATAATTTAAAGGATAAAAGATTGTTCGTCCCTTCCTATTGACAAAAATCTCCTTTAGTTCTATACTCGAGTTAGATAGAGGGAGTAACCGCCTATTTATAGGATCAAAATCGTCAGTACGGAGAAATCCCGGTTTTGATGGCTAATTCGCTTGGTAAGACTCTACGGCT
>SKID01000004.1 GCA_007116605.1 Tissierellia bacterium | reverse complement strand
TAGAGATGAAGTCCAGAAAATAGGAAATGAAGCTGAAAGAGAAAACAAAGAAAGAAGAGCAGAATTACAAAAATTAGAAAAGAGATTATTAAAAAAAGAAGAATCATTAGACAGTAAAAATGAACAATTTGAAAAGAGGGAAGAAAAACTTAACAATAAATACAAGGACCTCGAAAACAAAGAAAAGCTAGTAGAAGAAGCCATTGAACATCAAAAATTAGAGTTAGAAAAAATCTCAGGTCTCACTTCAGAAGAAGCTAAAGAGATGCTATTAGAAGGGATTCGAAAAGAAGCAGAGTATGATGCAGCTGTTTTGATAAAAGAAATTGAAAGAGAAGCAAAAGAAAATGCGGACAAAAAAGCAAGAGAGATAGTCACTTATGCCATTCAAAAATGTTCGGCAGATCATGTGGCTGAAACAACTGTATCTGTCGTGGATTTACCAAATGATGAAATGAAAGGTCGGATTATTGGTCGAGAAGGCAGAAATATTAGAGCATTAGAAACATTAACCGGCATTGATTTAATCATAGATGACACACCTGAAGCTGTGGTAGTATCTGGATTCGATCCTATAAGAAGAGAAGTCGCAAAATTAGCACTAGAAAAATTAATTAATGATGGTCGAATTCATCCAGCAAGAATTGAAGAAATGGTCGAAAGAGCACGAAAAGAAATTAATCAAATAATGAAGGAAGAAGGCGAAAAAGCAGCATTTGATGCAGGTATCCACGGTCTTAGAGGAGATTTGATCAAACTGTTAGGTCGTTTGAAATATAGAACTAGCTATGGACAAAATGTGTTGAAGCATTCAATTGAAGTAGCCCATTTAAGTGGTATTATGGCTGCAGAACTAGGAGCTGATATTAAAGTAGCCAAAAGAGCAGGCTTGTTACATGATATTGGTAAAGCTGTAGATCATGAAATTGAAGGTCCACATATTGCTATTGGTGCAGATATTGCTAGAAAATTCCGTGAAAGTGAAGCGGTAGTTCATGCAATCGAAGCACATCATGGTGATGTAGAGCCTACCACTATTGAAGCTGTCTTAGTTCAAGCTGCAGATGCAATTTCTGCTGCTAGGCCTGGTGCTAGACGAGAAACATTAGAGTCCTATATCAAACGATTACAAAAACTAGAAGAAATAGCAAATTCCTTTGAAGGTGTTGAAAAATCTTTTGCAATTCAAGCAGGACGTGAAGTGAGAATCATGGTAAAACCAGAAGATGTTAATGATGTGAGTATCGTTGTCATTGCTAAAAACATTGTCAAAAGAATTGAAGAAGAACTGGATTATCCAGGACAAATCAAAGTAAATGTAGTTAGAGAAACAAGAGCCATTGAGTACGCAAAATAACAACTAAAGAAGTAAACGAGAGTTTACTTCTTTTTAATGAAAAGCTCAATATAGTTAGATTGTGTAACTACATAAAATACCGACACTTTCTAGAGTGTTATATTAATTTAGAGATAAGGGAGTGGTTCAAATAAAAGATCATAGTATATACTCAAATCCACTGATTACTAGATACGCTAGCAAAGAAATGAGCTATCTGTTTTCAGATAACAAAAAATTCTCAACATGGCGTCAGTTATGGATTGCTTTAGCAAAATCACAAAAAGAGTTAGGTCTACAAATTTCTGATGATCAAATCGATCAAATGGAAAAGCATGTCAATGATATTGATTTTCAGCTAGCTAGTGAAAAAGAAAAAGAATTTAGACATGATGTCATGGCTCATGTCCATACCTATGGGACACAATGCCCATTAGCTAAACCAATTATTCATCTTGGAGCTACAAGTGCTTATGTAGGAGATAATACCGATATCATCCAGATGAAAGAAGCCTTGTCGCTCATTCAGGTCAAAATGATTAACTTAATGGACAAAATGGCTGCATTTTCAACAAAGTATAAAGACATGCCCACATTAGGCTTTACACATTTTCAGCCTGCTCAGCTTACCACTGTAGGCAAGAGGGGGACATTGTGGCTACAAGATATTTACTTTGACTATGAAGACTTAAAGTATGTCCAAGAAGGTTTGAAATTGAGAGGAGTAAAGGGAACTACAGGAACCCAAGCTAGTTTTTTAAATCTTTTTGAAGGGGACCACGAAAAAGTCAAAACTTTAGATCAAAAGATTGCAGAAATCATGGGATTTGAGTCATCTTATGATGTGTCAGGGCAGACCTATTCAAGAAAAGTGGATGTCAAGGTGACACAAGTTTTAAGTGGGATAGGTCAGTCATTACATAAAATAACAAATGATATTCGGCTTTTACAAAGTCTAAAGGAAATAGAAGAACCTTTTGAAAAGCAACAAATCGGATCATCGGCCATGGCTTATAAAAGAAATCCCATGCGCAGTGAGCGAATTGCTTCATTAGCTAGGTTTATGATTAATTTAGCCCACAGTACTGAAGACACCATCAGTACACAATGGTTTGAAAGAACCCTTGACGACTCAGCGAACAAACGTTTGACTATTCCACAAGTATTTTTAGCCTGTGATGCGATTATAGAAATTGCAATCAATGTCTTTGATGGTCTAGTTGTTAATGAAAAAGTGATTATGAAACACATTGATGAAGAATTGCCATTTATGGCTACAGAAAACATTATTATGGAATCTGTAAAAAAAGGTGCTGATCGCCAAGATATGCATGAAGTCATTAGAACATTGTCTATGGAAGCGGCTGCACAAGTGAAGCAAAAAGGGTTAGAAAATGATTTAATACAAAGAATGATTCAAAGTAATGACATACCATTAAGTGACGATGAAATATATCATATTATGGATCCTAAAAAATTCATTGGTCGAAGTTCAGAGCAAGTTGTTGATTTTATTCAATCAAAAATCAATCCCATACTCAGTGAACATAAAAATCAGCTAGGGATTCAAGTCAATTTAAAAGTTTAAAGAAAATTTATAATGCTAATCAAAAAAATGAGCCACTAATACAAGTGAGCTCATTTTTTAATGAAATAAAAAGGTTTTTAAGGGGTTAAAAATATTTGATGGATCCATAGTATTTAATAGGATTAAAACTCGTTAGAATCCATATTTAAGCGTTATTTTTGGAAATATGAAAAAACAGCTTGTCATGACAAAGCCCATACAGTATAATTAAGTTAAAAGAATTTTATGTCGCAAAATAGTTATTTTGCGACATAAAATATCTCAATCTAGGCGGTGATATCATGATTAACGAATACTCTTGCCCCCCTCTACTCAATGATTTCTTAAATTATTTAGGAACCATTAAAGGCAAATCAAAAATGACAGTGAAAGAATACTTTTTAGACCTTAGGACCTTTTATCGATATTGTGCCCTTCGATTTCGCTTAACAGATGAAAAAGTTTTTAATCAAATCGAGATTGTTAATTTACCAGAAGACTTTCTCCCTAAACTCACAATGATTGATTTGCACAGTTATATTGCTTTTGTTGATAAAATGCGTGGAAACAATAACAAAACAAAAGCTAGAAAAATTGCCAGTTTAAGGTCTTACTTTAAATATTTAAGCCATGTGGCAAATATATTAGACAAAAATCCTGCAGAAAATCTTGAAACTCCTAAAATAGAGTCTCGCCTACCTGTTCATTTATCATTAGATGAATCTAAGGCCTTGCTAAACTCTATAAAAGGCACTTTTCAAACGAGAGACTATGCCATGATTACCCT
>SKID01000256.1 GCA_007116605.1 Tissierellia bacterium | reverse complement strand
GAATTTACGCCTTTGGAGTGTTATATCAAACGAAAGTAGAATAGGAAGCTATTCAAAATCGGACACGTTGAATAAGGAATTTTCTCGATATGGATATATTTGTCCATATTTTGAGTAGCAGGAAGACATGAAACATATAAAAAGCTTAAACAAAAAATCACTCAACACCCAATTGTCTCAAAAAGGATGTGGCGAATGTCAAACTTCTTGCCAATCAGCATGTAAAACATCATGCACAGTAGGCAATCAAAAATGCGAGAAGTAAAAGGTAGTGGTCAACCACTGCTTTTTTATTGATGGAGGAAATTGTGATACATTTATTTTATTTAGACAACAAATATTTTGTCATAGACGTGAATAGTGGTTTGATTCATGAAATTGATGAGCTAGTTTATGACCTATTACAAGCAGCCCCCCATGGAAACTTCATAAAAACACAAGCCTTATTAGACAAGTATCCAGAAGAGGCTGTAGATGAAGCCATAGAAGAGCTGAAGAGTCTGATAGACAATAATCAATTATTTAGTCAATATCAAGAAATTGCACCAAAAATTAAGCCAGTCTTAAAAGCCATGTGTTTAAATGTAGCCCATGACTGTAATTTAACTTGTGAGTATTGTTTTGCTTCCCAAGGAGACTATAAAGTTCATCGTATCTTAATGTCAGAAGAAGTGGGTAAAAAAGCACTCGATTTTCTTTTGCAAAACTCACCTGGTCGCACCAACCTAGAAGTAGATTTTTTTGGTGGAGAACCCTTAATGAACTTTGAAGTAGTAAAAAAACTAGTTCATTATGGCAGAGAAGAGCAAGGAAAATACAATAAAGTTTTTAGATTTACAATTACCACCAACGGCGTCTTATTGGATGAGGAAAAGATGACCTTTATAAATGAACACTTTGACAATATCGTTTTAAGTGCAGATGGTAGAAAACAAGTCAATGACGAAATCAGAAAAACTTTATCTGGTCAAGGTTCTTATGACGTGATTATGCCTAAGATTAAAGCGGCTGTAAAAACAAGAAATGAAAAATCTTACTTTATCAGAGGTACTTTTACAGGTAAAAATCTAGATTTCTCAAAAGACATCCAACATTTTAGAGATTTAGGATTTAAAAGTTTATCCATGGAGCCTGTGGTCACAGAACCGGGCAGTCCATTAGAAATCAAAGAAGAACACCTAGAACAGGTAAAACAAGAATATGAGCGATTATATGAGCTTTACAAAGATAGCTTAGGAACAGATAAAGCCTTTCACTTTTTCCATTTTGAAATAGACTTAGAGCATGGCCCTTGTGTGTACAAAAGAATTGCAGGATGCGGTGCAGGAAATGAATATATTGCAGTCACACCTGAAGGGCATATTTACCCTTGTCATCAATTTGTAGGAGAAGAAGCCTTTATAATAGGGGATGTGACTAAAGGGATCTGGAATAAGCCTATACAAGATCAATTCTATAACAGTCATGTGATGAACAAAGAAAATTGTACTCAGTGTTGGGCAAAATATTTTTGTAGTGGTGGCTGTCATGCCAATGCTTACCATTTTAATCAAGATTTCTTAAAGCCCTATCCCATAGGCTGTGAAATGGAGAAAAAAAGAATTGAATGTGCCATTCGTTTACAAGCAGAAAGGATGGTGTCCCATGATTATTAAAATAGACGGTTTCAATACCAAAATCCATCCGGATAGCAAAGTGATGGACACAGCGGTGGTTTCAGGACAAGTTGAAATGAAGCAAAAATCCAGTGTGTGGTTTAGTGCAGTAGTTCGAGGGGACAGAGACAAGGTAGTCATTGGTGAATATACCTGTATTCAAGATGGCAGTGTGATCCATACTCATGTGGGACAACCCACAATAATCGGAGACTATGTGGTGGTAGGTCATGGAGCCATGTTGCATGGATGTACCATAGAAGATCGTTGCATGATAGGCATTGGTGCCATAATCTTAGATGACTGTGTCATTGGCACAAACTCCATTATTGCAGCGGGTACAGTGGTCCCTCCTGGGAAGATAATCCCTCCTCATTCGGTTGTTATGGGAAACCCTGCTGTGATCAAAAGACAAATTACACAGGAAGAGTCAGATGACATCATTGTCGTTAGCAAAAGATACTATGATTTATTAGCACAATATTATTGAAAAACAAACCTAGAAACGGTATAATCTCACTTAGAGTGTAAAATTAGGAGGCATGTAAATGAAAAATAAAAGCAGAATTGTTTTTGCCTTAATTCTAGTCTTCGTGGTGGCAGCAGCTTATCTTGCCATGTTTGGACTAGACCTAGAACGTTATGAAATCAGTCCATTGCGTAACGAAGTACGATTAGGACTTGATTTATCAGGCGGTGTCTATGTGGTTTTGGAAGCAGTCACAGATGAGACAGGTCCAGCACTAGATGAAAAAATGGCACAAGCAAGAACAATTATTGAGCAAAGGGTAGATGGCCTGGGTGTATCAGAACCTAACATTACCATTGAAAACAGAAACCGTATACGAATTGAATTAGCAGGACTAAACAATCCTCAAGAAGCCATCGACCTGATTGGTAAAACCGCTTTACTTCAATTCATCGAACCAGATGGCACAGTGGTGTTAACAGGTCAAAATGTGCGTGATGCTAAAGTGACTTATGATGAAAGAAATCGTGTAGGTGTATCCTTAGAGTTTGATAGAGAAGGGGCAGATGCCTTTGCAGAAGTTACCGGGCGATTGCTGCAAGAACCTTTAGAAGCAAATCGTGTGATCAGAATTGTATTAGACAATACTGTCATCTCAGATCCAGTAGTTAGTGCTGAAATACGAGATGGAAGAAGCTTTATCTCTGGCGGCTTTACCATAGAATCTGCCAGTCAACTAGCCAACTTGATTCGAGCAGGAGCTTTGCCTGTAGAAATGAGAGAAGCAGAAGTTTCTGCCATTGGTCCTACTTTAGGATTAGAATCTTTAGAGAGAAGTATTTTCGCAGCAGGCATTGGTCTATTACTTATATTCTTATTTATGGTGATATTTTATCGATTACCCGGCTTTATTGCTAATATCGCATTAACAGTATATATCTTAATTGTTTTAGGTGTAATGGTGCAATTAAATGCCAACCTGACATTACCAGGTATTGCCGGATTGATTTTATCCATAGGTATGGCAGTGGATGCTAATGTGGTCATTTTTGAACGGATCAAAGAAGAGATTCGATTAGGCAAGACCACAAGAACAGCTGTAGACAGTGGTTTTAAAAGAGCCATGACCACCATCATTGATGCCAATTTCACCACACTGATTGCTGGTGGCGTCTTATTCTATTTTGGAACGGGACCTATCAGAGGATTTGCAGTGACATTACTGATCGGTTTATTCACATCGTTATTCACCGCATTAGTCGTCACCCGATTGTTGCTTAAGATAGCGGTAAAAATGGAGCTATCCAAAAGCCCAAAATTATATGGCGTCGGGGAGGTAAAATAATGGATTTAAAAATAATTAGTAAAAAGAATATCTTTTTTGCCATATCATTGGCGATCATTGTGATTGGTTTAGTCTTAATCCCTATAAGAGGACTAAATGTAGGGATTGATTTTTCCGGAGGGACCTTATTACAAATTGAATTAGGTGAAGAAGTGAGTCTAGAAGAGGTTAGACAAATCACCGATCGCCTAGATCCAAATGCTAGCATTGTCCATGCAGGAGAAAGTCG
>SKID01000207.1 GCA_007116605.1 Tissierellia bacterium | reverse complement strand
CTAAAGCAAAATCAGGACGAACTCTTACTAAAACATTCTCGAAAACTAAAGCCCTTTCACCACTTGTCCTAATCTTAACAATTTGGTTGTCCTCAACACCAAACTCTTTTGCATCTTCTGGACTCATGTGGATGTGCCTAGACGCAGCAATTAATCCTTTTTCCAAGGCTACTTCACCTTTTGGACCTACTAATGTCACTCCTGGAGTGCCATCTAAAGACCCTGACCCTGTAATAGGTACCTTAACACCTAATGCAAATCCATCCGTCAGTGAGATTTCGATTTGACTTTCTTTACGTGTCGGTCCTAAAACACGAACCCCTTTAATAACTCCTTTAGGTCCTTTTAAATCTACTTTTTCTTGGCATGCATACTGACCTGGTTGTGATAGATCTTTCATTGGTGTCAATTCATAACCTTCTCCAAATAAAACCTGTAAATCCTCTTTAGATAAATGCACATGTCTATTTGACAAAGCAATGGGTAATAACTTTTTCATCTCATCTCTCCTTTTTCATCATTAACACATTGATTATATAAAAATCAACCTGTTTTTTCAAGTTTATTCCATTAATTCCTTTATTAAATCAAAAAAGATGGGATTTGATACATTGGCACAGGCTACATCATCAATAGCTGTTTCATTGGAAGCTAACATACCTGCTAATGATAACATCATGGCCATACGGTGATCTCCATAGGACTTAACTTTAGCTCCTGTTAGTTTTGATGTTCCATGGATAATCATGCCGTCTGGCTTGTCTATAATATTTGCTTGCATCTTTCTTAACTCACAACAGACTGCTTCAATGCGGTCTGTTTCTTTAACTCTTAACTCTTCTGCATCAGATATTGAAGTCGTTCCTTCAGAAAAAACAGCCGCTAAGGAAATAATTGGGATTTCGTCAATAATTCTAGGAATCACATCTCCTGCTATCTCGATTCCTTTCAGACGACTCCCTCTCACTCTAATGTCTGCAATCGGCTCTTCATTAATCACGCTTTCATTTTCTAGTACAATATCGGCTCCCATTTGTTTTAATACATCGATGATACCCGTTCTGGTAGGATTGACACCCACGTTTTTAATGCAAATATTTGATCCCGGAACTATGGCTGCCATGACCATATAAAAGGCAGCCGTGGATATATCTCCTGGTACATAAACTTCTTTACCTTCAAAAGCTTTGGTTTTGTTGACACGTACCATTTTGTCTTCTTGATAAACTGGAATACCAAAATGCCTCATCATTCTTTCTGTATGGTCTCTAGATATACTAGGTTGAATCACTTCCACACCTTCTTCAGAATACATACCCGCCATCAATAAACATGACTTAACTTGTGCACTGGCTGTGGGTTGTATATATTTCAGGCCTTTTATTTTTGAAGATGGATAAATGTGTATGGGTGGATATTTCTCATTTGTGCAAACAATCTGAGCTCCCATTTTATTTAAAGGATCCGCTACTCTAGACATTGGTCTTTTTTTCAATGAATCATCTCCATCAATGGTAGATTGAAAGTTTTGGCAAGCCAATACTCCTGACATGATCCTTATGGTTGTACCTGAATTCCCAGCATCTAGTACTGTATGAGGTTTTTTTAGTCCGGCTAATCCTACC
Source organism: Tissierellia bacterium (assembly GCA_007116605.1). Lineage (GTDB taxonomy): Bacteria > Bacillota > Clostridia > Tissierellales > Dethiosulfatibacteraceae > 38-11. Next base: position 2,096 of record SKID01000207.1, on the reverse strand, counting down.
CCATAAACAATCACTTCTTCTGAAGTGACTTCAATCGTCACACCTAACTTTCTAAAGCAGTCAATGGTCGATAAACAGTCTTCTCCCATTAAGAAATTTTTTATTCTTGTTTGTCCATTTGCTAGCGCTCCTAGCATAATGCTCCGATGAGATACCGATTTGTCACCGGGCACTTGAATTTGTCCTACAAAAACACCTGTATATGGTTTAACAATCATGCTTCTCTCCTAATACTATTCTTAATTTCTTCTTCAGTCACATCGTCCACAATAGTGACCATTCCTCTGGCAACTGGCAATATCATATGGATTTTATGACCTTCATTCTTCTTATCTAATCTAATATTGCGTAACATTTCTTCTTTATCCCCATCAGTCCAAGTTTTCCACTGGAATAATGGCTGACAAATTTGAATGATTTCATCCAAATACTGACGTGATATCATCCCCCTATCAAAAGCCAGGATGCTTTCATAAATCATTCCTTCAGCGACTGCCTGCCCATGTGCCCCATCAAAAGTCTCAAGCACTTCTAAACCATGTCCTATGGTATGTCCAAAGTTTAATATCTTCCGGATACTATCTTCTTTTTCATCTTTTGTGACAATGGTCGTCTTAAATTGTATGCCTTGCGATATAATCTGAATCATCGTCTTGGGGTCTAAAACGAGGAGATTCTCACGATGATAATGGTAATGATCAATAAATTCTCCGTCTAAAATAAATCCATATTTTACCACTTCTCCTAATCCCGAATAAATGTGATCTTTATCTAAAGTCACTAAGTAATCTACATCAATAAAGACGGCCTCTGGCTGATAGAAGGATCCTACAAGATTTTTAACTCCTTGAAAATTTATGGCTGTTTTTCCACCCACACTGCTATCTACCTGTGAAAGGAGTGTTGTTGGTACTTGAACACATGCAATGCCACGCATGAATAAAGATGCAGCAAATGCACCTATGTCTCCAATGACACCGCCCCCTATTATGACTAAACAGGACTTCCTATCTAATTTTGCTTCAACCATAGATTTTAATATTTGTTCTAAAACAATGAAATTTTTATTTTCTTCGCCACCATTAATCACAAGAAAAGGAAACCCATCAATGATTACGTCTACTTTTTCTTTATGCATTTCATAAACATGTTGATCAATGACAATAAATCTATTTGTGTATCTTTTTTCTTTTAAAAAGCTTATTATTTCATGCTCTAATTTTTGGCCAATAACGATATCATATGATTTTGCTTTTAAGTCTACTTTTATTCTTTCCATAACGACTACCTTGTTTTAATATACGCCAAATAATGCTGATATTGACTATACATTTCTTCCAATGTATCTTTGCCAAATTTCTCAGTCATTTCTTTAGCAATCACCCAAGCTGCAATATTTTCCATGATAACACCAGCAGCTGGTACTGCACATACATCAGATCTTTCCTTGCATGCATCTACAGGCTGTTTGGTTCTAATATCTACTGTTTTTAGAGGTTGCATTAATGTGGGAATAGGTTTTACAGCAGCTCTAAACCATATTGTTTCGCCATTAGACATGCCTCCTTCTATACCTCCCGCATGATTCGTGCTATGATAATAGCCTTTTTCAGCATTATAAAATATTTCATCATGCACTTTTGAACCGTAATTACGGGCGGATAAAAATCCATCTCCTATCTCAATCCCTTTAACAGATTGCATTGCCATAATTTCCATTGCTAAACGTCCACTGATTTTGCGATCATAATGAACATGACTTCCTAAACCTATTGGGACATTTTCTATGTGAACTTCAACAATACCACCTAAAGTGTTTCCTTGTGATTTTACTTCATCAATTAAATCTTTTACTTCTTGCTCTTTTGCCTCATCAAACATACTCACATCAGACTCTTTAATTTTTAACCAATAAGCACGATCCATTAAATTAACCGTGATATCTTCTACACCACCAATACTAAGAACTCTGTTTTTTGTTGTAATATTAAAGTTTTTAAGTAATTGTTTAGCAAATGCTCCTGTTGCAGTTCTTATTGCCGTTTCTCGAGCGCTTGCCCGTTCTAAAATATTACGTATGTCATCTTGATTGTATT
>SKID01000260.1 GCA_007116605.1 Tissierellia bacterium | reverse complement strand
TCGCATAGGATTATGGGCAAAGATTTCAACCTGTTGACCTGAATCATTAAAAACAATATATTTGGGCGGTTCTTCAAATATTGGATCTTTGTCAGTGAAAATTGAGGGGAAAAACGCCATTGCTCCAATAAAAAGAACTAACATGAGCCCTATCCAAAATGGGAAATTGATTTTCTGAAGCATCAAATAGCCTGCCTTTCTATTAGAATCAAGGAATTGTAGGAAGACCTTCCACAAATGCGATTAATTGGTTGAAATTGCCTTTAAAGTCAGGCTCTATATCTTGTTCTCCTTTAGAAATTGCACAATCATCTAATAAATACGTGAGTATCCCTAGGTTTTTTGCACACATGTCTTCTAATCGATCATTCCCTACCATCATACACTGTGAAGCATCCACACCCGTTTTATTTAAAATGTATTTAAAGTATTCTAAATTTGGCTTACAATATCCTGCATTCTCCATAGTCGTAATCAAATCAAAGTCTGCCTGCTTTAACCCTGCCCACTCTATTCTCTTATTTGTTGCAATGGCAGGAAAAATCGGATTTGTTGCCAAAATCAATCGATAACCTTTCATTTTTAAATGATGGACTATGCTCGCTGCCTCGGCTTTTGGCTTTGTTGCTTGGCGGACATGGTCAAAGCTTTTTTCATAAAATGCTTCAAAGACTTTAATCATGTCTTTTTCATGCCCTTGTCTAAAAAAAGTTTGAAAGAAACGCTCTTCATTAGTCATTGTTCCATTATTTTTGATCATCGCTTCTGTCCCAATAAACAAATCTTGAATGACTTTCTTTGGATTCTTATTTGCTTTTGTCAAATGATTAGCCATATGGAATAGATAACTATCCATAAATTCACCTTGGTCCATAGGCAGTAAAGTGCCGTCTAAATCAAATAAAATTGTATTAATCATTTTTTTCCCTTTCTTCAGTAAAATCATCTCTTTTATAGCATCCTTAGCCATTTAAGAAATCCGTTTTTCTTTTTCCCATTATAACACATCTTTCATTTTTAATTCTACATAAAATCTCCCACATCTCAAAGTGGGAGATTAATGTTAGAGGGATCAAGATGATGATTGCTTATGCTCGATAGCTTATCAATTACAATCTGCATTTTAGATTTCAGTTGGTGGCTTAATATGTTGCCATAAATCATCAATCGTTGGGAACACCTTTTCTATTTGGTTCAGACGATCTTTGTCTCCGATACCAATGGGTGTTAACTTGGCTGCTCTAATACTCTCAACGCCTGCATAAGCATCTTCTACACCTATGCACCCATAGGGTGGCAAATCAAGTAATTCACAGGCCTTCATAAAAATATCTGGAGCAGGCTTACCCTTTTCAACAGACTTAGGATCAACTACCACATCAAAAAATCCCTGTATCCCCATTTTCTCTAGTAAAAAGGGACCGCTTGCGCTAGCTGAAGCTAATGCAATTTTGAACCCTTGTTCTTTTAAAAAACTTAGCAACTCATAGACGCCTGGGTATAAATTTTTTGAAGAATAATTTGTGATCCCTTCTTTATAAAGCTTGTTCTTGTGTTCTGCTAAAGCTATTTTTTCATTGTGACTAAAATCATTTTCTCTTTTTCCAGCTTTGAGAATAATTTCTAGAGATGCTAATCTGGAAATCCCTCTCACTTCATCTTCAATGGTGGGATTTAAATCAAAACCTAATTCTTTTGCTAATTGTTGCCAAGCTTGAAAATGAAGCCTACTCGTTTCAGTTAATACGCCATCTAAATCAAAAACAAAACCTTGATAGCTTGATAACATTTTTTTAGCCGGTGTTTTTTCTGTCACATTGAATATGATATCATCAATGGTCACTTGTACAGCAGGCCCTGATAATAACTCTATTTTAAATTGGATGTCTACCGTCACCTTTAATTGACTCTCTTTGTATTGAATTAAAAATTGATAGCCTTCCCAGTTTCGTGGACAGTCTGGTCTAAAATATAGACCCTCTTCTTTAATTCTTAATCCTGCAAAACCATAGAAGACTGCCATAATAGATCCTCCTGCATTGGCCATATGGAGTCCATCTTTTGTGTTGCCTTTTGTATCTTTTATATCTAAAAATAGGGACTCTTGAAAATAATGATAAGCTTTTTGGGGCTTTCCACATCGGGATGCCATCATGCCATAAATGCAAGGTGATAAGGATGAATCATGAGTTGTGATGGACTCATAATAATCAAAGCCTCTCACCATGGCTTCTGTTGAAACGCCATCTTCTAATAAAAAATGCGCTAGCAACACATCTGCTTGTTTCAATACTTGATGTCTATAAATTGTTAAAGGGTGATAGTGTAGTAACAGTGGTCTTTTACTAAAAAAGGGATCTTCTGTTGGCCATTTTGCCTTTGACAAAAAAGTATCATCTTGGGCAAACAATCCTAACTGCTTATCATATGGCAGATACATAGCTTCCGACGCATTACTCATCAATTCAGCTTCTGTTGTTTTGAAATCTATTTTTTCAAATACACGCTGAGCTTTTTCTCGAATAGCTAGTTCTTGGTGATTGAGTGTTTGATGATACAATTTTTCTGCCCATTTTAAGTGGTATTTTGCCATGACATTTGTATAGTAATTATTGCTCACAATGGCTGTATATTCATCAGGACCTGTTACATGGTGAATCATAAAGCTTCCTTCGTGAAAATGTCCAATTTCTATCCAAGTTCTGGCAGTTTCAACAATGACTTCCAATCCTTTATGAACCATAAATTGCCAATCGTCTGTCATGAGATGATATTGAATGAAGCCATAAGCAATATCACTATTAATATGATACTGTGCAGTACCTGCGGGAAAGTAGCCCGAAGACTCTATTCCTGATATGGTTCTCCACGGATAAGCAGCACCTGTTTTGTGTCCTAATTCAGTGGCCCTTAACTTTGCCATTGGAAGTATGTGATATCGATATTCCAACAGCTTTTTAGCTCTCTCTGGTTGATTCATGATTAATGTGGGTAATATATAAATTTCAGTATCCCAAAAATAGTGTCCTTCATAACCTTCTCCCGAAAGTCCTTTTGCTGATATATTCGAAAACTCATCTACTCCTGTCGATTGTAATGTTTGAAATAACATGAGTCGAAGAGCCTGTTGATCTGGGATGTTTCCTTGGATTACAATATCCGATTGTCTCCAAAAAGCTTCTAAGTATTGTCTTTGTTCCTCCAAATAATCTTGATAAAGCAGTTGATTATGCTGTTGCATAGCAATTAGTGCTTTTTCCTTTGGATCTTTCTCTCTCAAACTATCGCTCATGAAAACTTTTTTTTCAACAATTATCTTGTTTTTTCCTTGAATCATCGTCACAATATTCTCATTGATGCTTTTCGTTGTCATGGTATAAGCCTCATCAGAGATGACATGATGGGTCATGTATGTATATAGGGATATTTTAGTTTGACTAGTCTCTAAAAAGCTATAACCAATCCCATCGTCTAATGGCTTGGCTTCCTTCACTGCCATTAACTTAGTATGCCCTTTTCCTACTCTTGGATCCATGGGATCTGAAAAGTTTTCAACATGATTAATCATATGGCTTTCGCATTTTATATTTCCCGGGTAATTAATCTCATATCTATAAAGAATAAAATGCTTGTGTACAAAGGGTATTAATCTTTTAAAAACAACTGTCGCAACTTTTCCATCTTGTGTACGAAAGTCATATTGGCGAAGGCCTTCTCCCGACTTATAGTCCAAAACACGCTCATAATGCTCGTATTTTCCAGTTTGAAGCTGAACTTTCTCATCATCACAATAAATGTAGAACTTTTGAGTGTCCACGACTCTGGGTTGCTTATCTTGCCACTCAGGAAATCCATAAGCCATCTCTGCATGTATCATTGGAACATGATCATAAAGTCCATTAATATAAGTACCACAAATGGTATGACCCTCTGGGTATCCTTCTTCAAAGGCACCTCTCATACCTAGGTAGCCATTCCCTAAAGTAAAAAGACTTTCCTCAACCATTTGCTGCTTAGGATGGTATTGATTACGCTTCAACTGCCACATTTATCGTCTCCTCATCATCATAATAGAGGGATTTTTCATTCTCAACATCAAACAAATGAACTTTTTGAGGGTCAAATTTTACTTTAATCTTTTGTCCAAATTCTGGCGTAATAGAAGAGTCTGTCTTCATAACATATTGCTTGTCTCCTACTTTAAAGTAAATATTTAAGTCACTCCCTAAAAGCTCTGTTACCGCAACAGTGACCTCTAAGCCTTGATCATCTTTACTTAAATAAATATCTTCAGGACGAATACCTACGATGATGTCTTGGTTATATCGATTATCTTTTTTAACACGTTCAACTAACTCCGTATTAATGGGCATAGTGACACCCTCAATGATAACATCGGCTGTTTCTTTAATTTTACCGTTAAAAAAGTTCATCTGTGGTGCTCCAATAAATCCAGCTACAAATACATTGATAGGATATTTGTAGATAGTTCTAGGTTCTGCCACTTGTTGGATCTCACCATTATTAATGACACAAATTCGTGTTCCCATTGTCATCGCTTCTGTTTGGTCATGAGTAACATAAATAAACGTTGTTTCTAAGTCGTTATGTAATTTTATTAACTCCGTTCTCATTTGAACTCTCAACTTAGCATCTAAATTGGACAATGGTTCATCCATTAAAAACACCTGTGGTTTTCTTACGATGGCTCTTCCTAAAGCTACCCTTTGTCTTTGTCCTCCAGAGAGTTGTTTGGGTTTTCTGTCTAATAAGGTGGTGATATCCAGCACTTTAGCAGCTCTTTGTATTCTCTCTTCAATTTCTGCTTTTGGTGTTTTGCTTAGTTTTAAACCAAAAGCCATATTGTCATATACGCTCATATGAGGATAGAGGGCATAATTTTGAAATACCATTGCAATATTTCTATCTTTAGGAGACACATCATTTACCATGCGATCACCAATATGGATTTGCCCTGATGTGGCTTCTTCTAAACCTGCAATCATTCTTAATGTGGTTGTTTTTCCACATCCAGAAGGCCCTACAAATACCATAAATTCTTTATCTTCAATCTCTAAATTGACCTCTTTCACTGCTTGAAACCCATTGGGATAAATTTTATTGACACCTTTTAAACTTAAATTTGCCATGTATCCTTTCCTCCATCTCTATAAGTTCTTATAGGCTTTAATTGCTGTCAAAGCACCTTTCTCAGTACATATGATGGCACCTATATGGTTTGATTCTTGAGTTATCTCTTTTACTTTATTCACATCTTTTACTGCCTGATGTAGATTGTCTTCTTTTGATAATTGGTGTAAAAATGCAGCAATAAATCCATCTCCTGCCCCTGTTGAGTCCACCACTTTCACTGGCTTTGTAGGTACATGAATTTTCCAATGTTGATTAAAAACCCATGCTCCATTAGCTCCTAATGTAATCACAATGACGCCATTGCATTTTTGTTTTAGAACTTCTATTGCATCGACTAATGCGTCCCTTTCCGCTAATAATAATGCTTCCTCTTCACTGAGTTTAACCAAATCTGCTTGTGCCATAAAAGGTTGGCATGCTCGCTGAAATCCTTTTTTATCTTTTCCCCAAAAAACACTGCGGTAATTTGGATCAAATGATAGAAAAACATTATTGGCTTTTAAGTACTCCCAAGTTTTTTTGTAAGTTTTTTGTAAGACTCCTGGCATCAAAGCTGTTGCTGAACCAAAATGCCAAATAGCGCAATCTTTATCTATTATTTTATGAATCATATTGTAATCTAGAAAGGCATCTGCACCTCTATTAAACACAAACTCACGTTCTCCGTGGGGGTCTAATGATACAAAAGCTAATGTGGTAGGAGCTTCTACCTCTTGCACTCCTGTGAGATCAACGCCATATTCCATCAGCGTCTCTTTTATAGCCTCACCAAATCCATCATTACCAACAGATCCAATAAATTGTGTCACACTGCCTAAAGCTGAAGCAACACAAGCCACATTGAGGGGTGCACCCCCTATCTTCGGACTCCACAAATCTTGATTTTTAAGAAGTGTGCCTGGTTGCTGGCCAATAAAGTCAATCAATGCTTCACCTATGCATATAATCTTACTCATGACCCTCTTCCTTTCTGATTTTTGTGCTTCCTCTAAAGACTAACTCATGGGGTAAAATAACATTTTCCCTTTGGCATTTGTCTGAATCTACTTTTTTACATCGTATCAGCCCCATCAGTAACTCAATAGCAGTCCGTCCTTTTTCCTCAAAAGGTTGTCTAACAGTAGATAAGGTAGGATGATACATTTTTGAGATATCAACATCGTCAAAACCCATGAAAGCAATATCTTCTGGAACTTTAATTCCTTGATCTAGGCAGTATTTCATTGCTCCAATGGCCATTAAGTCATTGGCACAAAAAACTGCTGTTACTAACTTTTTTTTGCTCAATATTTCTTGCATTCCACCATAACCATGCTTAAAAGCATAACGACCTTGGGTGACTAACTCATCATTATAATAGCCTTGCTCATCCATTGCTTTTTTGAAGCCCTTAAATCTTTCCATACCCGCATAGCGATCATTCATAGGGCCTGTTATCATGGCAATTTCTCGATGCCCTATGCTCATTAAGTATTTGACCGCTTCATAGGCCGCCAATTGATTATCAATCTCTACTACTGGAATGAGGTCACTGTCAATATCTGATCCAATGACGACCACTGGCTTGCTGAAATTTTCCAAAGCTTGTGTCAAATCTTGATCCATGGCACCTGCAAGGAAAATAAGACCATCTACAGACTTTTCGTGAAGAATTTGAATATGCCGAATACTGTTTTCCTTACTGAAGTCTGTAGCCGTAATGAGTAAAGCATAATCTTTATGTCTTATTGCAGATTCAATTCCAGCGATAATTCTTGAAAAAACTGGATTTGCTAAATCTGGTATAATGACACCAATCAGGTGTGACTTATTTAAGGAAAGTCCTCTACCTAAAGCACTAGGAACAAAATTTGTCACTTCTATGGCATCTGTTACTTTCTTTCGAATGTCATCGCTGACTGGTTTTGAGTTGTTTAACACTCTTGAAACGGTCGCTTTAGAAACTCCAGCGATTTCTGCTATCTCATTTATGGTAATCTTCTTCACAATAGACTCCTGTTTTATTTAATAGATCCCGATACCATTCCTTTTATAATATGTTTTTGAGCAATAATAAATCCTACAATAATTGGCGCTGCAGCCATTAAAACTGCTGTCATAATCAAATCCCATTGTTTCACAAAAGAACCTGCAAATCCAGCAATAGCAAGAGGTATAGTCTGAACATCTTGTCCAATCCCTAAAATTAAAGATGGCAATAGAAAATCATTCCATATCCATATGGCATTCAATATACTTATTGTAACAAATATTGGCTTTAATATGGGCATAATCACATGAAAAAATATCTGGGGTTTTGAACACCCATCTAATAGTGCCGCTTCTTCTAACTCCACTGGTATAGATTTAATAAATCCATGGAACATAAAGACGGCTAATGGTGCTCCAAAACCAATATAGGCAAAAATAATCCCATGGTATTCCCTCAACATACGAATGCCTGTGGTCTCAAAAATGATTCTAAAAAAGGCGACTAGAGGAAACATGACCACTTGAAAGGGTATGATCAAACCACTTATGAAAAGTAGAAAGATAAATGTTGACATACCCGTTTTTCTTCGAACTAATACCCAAGCTGCCATGGCTGAAAAAACGGAAATCGTTATCAATGACAGCGTTGTAATGATGACTGAAGAATATACACTTGATGCATATCGTATGCTATCGCTGGTCCAGATTGTACGTATGTTAAACCAAAGTTGAGACCACTGATCTGGAAAATCGATAGGAGCTGTCACTATTTCAAGTGATGACTTTGCTGAGTTAATCACCACAACAAAAAAAGGAAACATGGTAAACAAAAAGAAGGCGATTGTTATTACTTGTAATACTATCTTTATCAATACTTTTTTCTTTATCATCACATTTCAATCTCCTTTTTCTTATTAAAATAAACCTGACCAATAGACACCACTGAAAGCATTAAGAAAAACACAATTGCTCTAGCCTGTCCCTCAGCCATTCGATTATACTTAAAGGCAACATTGTAAATGTGAACTGCTAGCAATTCCGTTGAATCGACTACTTGCCCTCGAAAAATGGCCGTAGGTCCACCAGCCGTTAACGCCACAATGATATCATATTGTTTAAAGGAGTTTACAAGTGTTAAGAATGAAGTAATTGTAAATGCTTGCGCAATCATAGGAACAGTAATATTCCTAAACTTTTGCCAAAAATTCGCACCATCTATTTCACTGGCTTCTAATAATTCTTGTGGTACATTTAATAATGCAGCCACATAAATCATCATAATATAACCTGCATACTGCCATGTAAAAGCCATCACTAGACCAAACATCGTCAAATTTGGATCTGACAATAATAATAAGTTTTCTATTAAACTAATCCCTAAACGTCCTCCGATTGCAGGAACTACTTCCTTAAAAATAAACTGCCAAATATAACCTAATACTAGGCCTCCGATTAAGTTAGGTATGAAAAACCCTGCTCGATAAAGATTTCTCAAACGAATTTCACGGGTTACTAAAAAGGCAAACATTAATGCAATTAAGTTAATGGATATCACACTTAAAAAGCTAAATAGAAAAGTTCGAAAAAACGAATATTGAAAAGCTACATTATTGAACATGTTTTGGTAGTTTCTTAAACCTACCCAATTAACCTGCCTGCCCACCACGGCTGTCCAATCTGTCATAGAATAATACAACCCCATAAAGAATGGAATAATGACTACCATGACAAAAGCAAATAAGGCGGGGGCTAAAAAGGCTGCAAATACCACTTTATCTTTTGTCTCTTTTTTCATAGAATACCTCTTTTCTTTCCTCATCATCTAGGTAAAAAAAAGGGTGCAATGACTCGCACCCTTTTTAATGTTAGTTTATCTCAGAAATTCGAGCGGCTAATTGGTCAATGAATTGGGCTTTTGTAATATCTCCTTTTGCAAATGCTTCATAGATTGGTGCAATAGTGCCCATTCCAAAACCATCAGGCATATCATTTTGCAACCATGTATAAGCACCATCCGGTTTAGCTAACCACTCAACTACATTTGCTGACAGTGGTGCTTCAGGTAATAAAGTAACATTGGTAAAAGCTGGTACCATGTTCGCTTCTGCTACCATGTAATTATGACCGATTTCATTCATTGCCATGAAATTCAAAAATTCTCTTGCTGCCTCTAGGTTTTTACTATCTTTATTTAATACGTAGAAGGAAGGTGCACCAATAAAGATGGCATTATGCTCTCCTTTAACAGAAGCATGTGGTGCAAAACCCATTGGAAAATCAATATTATTTGACTGAAGCCATGGATCTATCCAGTTTCCTTGGTGAATAAATACTGATCTACCTGTTGCAAATTGACTAACTTGTGAATCATAGTTTCCAGTTAATAATACGGTACGGTCAGCAAAATCAAATAATAGTTCAACCCAATCAACATATTCTGTCAGTCTTTCTCTATCATATTCACCATTATTTAACATATCCAGTATTGTCGTATCACCATAAGGTAATCCCGCTGATAAATAACCATTAAAGTTATGTAATCCAGTTACCCAACGCATATCAGGACCAGCAGCCATTGCAACAACTGAAGAAATACCTAATTGGTCTTTCATGCTGTCAATTTTTTCGAATGCTGCTCGATAAGCTTCTTGAGAAGTTAAAGTCGCTGGATCTATACCTGCTTGCTCCAATAAATCTTTATTATAAGCCATTCCCCATGCTTCTACCGCTACAGGGAAACCGTAAATCTTACCATCTACCTCAAATTGTAGAGTAGTATGATTCATCCATTCTTCGTTTTCAAAAGGAACTAATTTTGAATCCCAAGTATTGTATCCACCCATTCCCTCGATAACAAATATATCTGGTTGTCGATCTGATTGAAACTCTGCACGAAGGGCTTCTGCATAAGGTGAATCTCCACCTGAAGTCTTAACAATTACTTTTTTACCTGTTGCTTGTTCATATGCTGCAGCAAAAGCTGTTAATTGTTCGTGAATCTCTACTTTGTTCTGATAAATCACCACTGTGTCATCTTGCTCTGCTGGACGTGTACAACCTACCGCCATTCCTAGAACAAGTGCTAAAATCATTATAAAGATGATGCTTCTTTTCATTTGTGCCCCCTTAGTTTATTTTTTTTGAACCTTAATGGTCCCTTAATACTATTATAGGAAACCGGTTTCACATAATCAAGACTTTTTTTCAAATTTCTCTTTTTGTTACAAAAACTTCATATGGGCCTAGTAAAACCTTTTCCTTGTCCAATGAAATCCTTTTCCCCTGTATCTGTTCTATTAACCAACCTTCTAGCTTATATCTTCTCAAATCTTCTGTGAAAACCCATTGTTGATGCTCAGAAAAATTAAAAAATATCTGATACTTAACTAAAGAAGGTGCCATACTTAACTCGACAATGGCTACATGATTATTTCTCTGATGTATCACTGTTTCATGATGGATATATCCTTCTTGACCTAGTTTCTTACGTATATTAATTAACTCTGCTACTCCTTGTGTAATCATTTCAGCAATATTTTTGCTTGCATTGTCTTGTTTAACGATCTCCCAGTTCATTTTAGGTCTATGAAGCCATCTCGAATCATGCTGAATTTTATCATTTTCATGATAAGTATAATCATTGGTTTGACCAATTTCATCTCCACTGTATAGCATTGGAATCCCTTTTTTTAGAATAAATAATGCATGAATCAAATAAATGCGTTTTAGGGCTAACTCTAATTGATAACGATCTTTATTTTTTAAGGCTCTTTCTAACCCAGCTAAACTGGCAAGTGTTCCTGAATTTCTAGCGTCCATCGTTTTAGGATTAAACTCGTAAAGTTCTCCTGTTGCAAAACTTCCTTCAAAATTACCTTGATAAAATTGAATCAGAAAGTGTTTGTGTTGCAAGGGATCAAATCCAAGAAAACGAGTCTTCTGCTCATCTAAACCCCATCCGATGTCGTCATGACATCTTGCATAGTTTATCCATACGGATTGATCTGGAATTGGATAGTCTGTCATATGAGTCAAGTGTCTTGCGTCTCTTGTTGCTAAGCTGTTCCATATCTCTACCATATAAGAGGCATTATATAGGACATGACATTCTTTTCCTTTTTGATCACCAAAATAAGTGACTATTTGATCAGGTGCTATAATCGCTTCCCCTAAAATAGCTGTTGCTGGTGCACAAAGTTCTAAAATATCTCTAAATAATGATAAAATCAAATGAGCTTCTGGTTGATTTCGACAGTCTGTCCCTAAGGCTTTCCAAATATATGGAATGGCATCTAATCGAATTAAATCAATCCCTATTTCTGCATAATACAACATAATCTTGACCATTTCATTAAATACTACTGGATTGCCGTAATTTAAATCCCATTGAAAGGGATAAAAGGTGGTCATTACCCAACGGTTACATTCCTTAACGTAAGTAAAGTTACCTGGCGCTACTTCAGGGAATACTTCAATGAGTGTTTTTTCATAAGCCTTAGGACTTTCATCACTTTCGTACATATAATAATATCTTTGATAAAAGCCATCTCCTTCCTTGGCTTTTAATGCCCATTCGTGGTCGTCAGAAGTATGGTTAATGACATAATCAATACACACTCGTATCCCCAGCTCGTGAAAGTATTTAACCGCTTTTTTAAATACTTCCATATCTCCTAACTTTTCATCTACTTGACGATAATTTCGAACTGCGTATCCACCATCATTTTCTCCCTGCCTTGATTGCATAAGAGGCATCAGATGAATTAAAGTGATGCCCAACTCTTTCAAATATTCTCCTTTAGACATCAGTCCTTTTACATCATCAGCAAATAAATCTACATACATCATCATACCTACTGTATTACTATCATAGAGCCATTGGTAGCCTTCTTTGTCTCTTGTAAGCATTGCTGCACTTCTGTTATTTTGAAACATTTCGATGCAATTCACTAATTCTTGTAAGCTTTCCTCGCTATTGGGATAAAGTAATCCATACTTATGTTTTAATTTATCTAAGCTCAATTTAGATTTCAATAATTCACCTCCATTAACTAACAGCATTTTTAGATTCAAATGGCGTTGGATACGCCAAGTGGATGTTAAAGAACCTTATCTAAGACTTTACAGTACCTATCTGCTAATTTAAGATGTGGCGTCTTAGCAATGTTAGTCATCGGATACAAGTTCTCTTACTTTCATTATAGGAAACCGGTTTCATATAAGCAAGTTTTTTTTAATTAATATTTGAATAATGATATGATTATGCTATAATTATTATGATTTGTCTTGTATCTTTCAAAGAACGAGAACATAGGAGGAAAAAATGAATATTTTTAATGACACTCGCAAACTCACCTTTATGGGAGTTATGCTCGCTCTGACGATTGCTTTTGTTGCAATCACAGCTATCCCCACAGCTTCTGCCAGTATGGCGTTGCTAATTTTTATTCCCACTATTGTAACAGGTATCGTAATGGGTCCTGTTGCTTGTGCAGTCATGGGCTTCTCTGCTGGATTGGTTACCTTGTTGAGAGGACTACTCGCTCCATTATCTCCATTTGATCTACTATTCATCAACCCACTAGTATCTGTCTTGCCAAGAATCTTCATTGGTATCGTTGCTTCTTTTGTTTACAAAGGTCTTTCCATTGTGCTTAAAAACAAGAACCAAGGAGAAAAACTAGCTATTTTGCTAGCAGGTGCTTCTGGTGCAATCACTAACACCACATTAGTATTGACCATGCTTTATGTGATTTATGCTAGTCAAGTTGTGGAAATGGTAGGAGCATCCTTTCAAACATTTCTAATTGCTGTTATTACGAGTAACGCTATTTTAGAAGCGATTGTTGCCGCAATTCTAACACTGCCTGTGGTAGTAGCCTTTAAAAAAGTTTATCGAAAATAAGGAGACCTATATGTTTTTAGCCATCGATATTGGTAACACCAATATAACGCTAGGTGTTTGGAATGAAACGACTTTGTCTGGACCCTGGAGAATGACCACTAAACAGCCACGCACTTCAGATGAATACGGTATTTTTTTAAAGACTCTTTTAGAGTCTAATGGTATTGATACAAGCAAATTAGAAGACGTGATTGTCTCTTCAGTTGTCCCTAACATTATGTTTTCTTTCATGCGTGGTATTGAAAAGTACCTTAACAAACGACCCATTCTCATTGGCCCTGGTACCAAAACTGGGCTTGCTATTAAAGCGGAAAACCCAAAAGAAGTAGGTTCTGATCGTATTGTAGATGCTGTCGCTGCTTATGAGATTTATGGT
>SKID01000034.1 GCA_007116605.1 Tissierellia bacterium | reverse complement strand
TTATAAATTAACTAAAAAAGGACAAATAGCTTATGATGGTCACATTGATTTTCATAAGCAATGTGACATGAAAGTTTATGAAGAGTTGGACCAATATAGTGATGAACAAAAAGAGTTTTTGCTTAATTTCTTTAATCGGCATACAAAATATTTAAAACAGTATGTTGATTAAATACACATTTTTTTAATTTATTGTTTAGCATATATACAATAAACCTAGACTGTATATTTGAAAAATATAACAAATTCAATTGTTTAGCATATAAATAAAAAACAATATATTTTTAAAAAATTGTTTAGTACATAAACAAAAGGAGAGTAATATGGAGCGATCAGTGGAAAAAATTTATCATACCGATGTTTTAGTCATTGGTGGTGGTGGAGCGGGTGTTGCTTCTGCCATATCAGCAGCTAGGACAGGAGCAAACGTTATCATTGCTTCTAAAGGCAAAGTTGGAAATAGTGGCAACACCATTATGATTGGTGGAAGTTTTGCTATGGATGGACATAGTGCGTATTATGAGTACGGACTGAAAGAAGCTGATCCAACTTTAACAAAAGAAGTGTTATTTGAGTCAATTGTTAAAGACGGCTTTCACTTAAGTGACCAAAACATCGTGGAGCAATTTGTTGATGAAAGCCCAGCTATTGTCAATGAAGTCAGATTATGGGGAGAGAAAGCAGGTCAAAAGTTTATCTTTGGTAAACCCGCAACATGGACAATGTCTGGCAACGCAATGGGAAGAGCATTGCAGCAAGGGATTAAAGAGACATCGGGCATTGAATTACTAGAAGATGTATTTATTATTGAATTATTAAGTGAGAATCAAAAAGTGACAGGTGCGATAGGTATTGATATTTTCACAGGTGAAACGATACTCATCAACGCAAAAGCAGTGGTAATGGCAACAGGTGGTTTTCAACCTTTTAGCTTAAAAAACACCAATAGCGATATGACAGGTGATGGAGTAGCCATGGCTTTCAGAGCAGGTGCAGAATTATCAGACATGGAATTTTTGCTATATTTAGTAACCTGTTTAGAACCTAATGAGATTAAAGGATCTATACTACCGGTTTACTTTGTTTTTAATCCAGATTTTAAATATAAAATTACAGATGTAGATGGCAATGAAATAGAGATTCCTGAAAAACTTAAAGAAATTGAAGAAAAAAGTGAGCTAGGTAAACTTATCGATTTATATTATTTTGGTAAAGTCATTTTATCAGGCAAAGGGACTAAAGATGGAGGTGTCTATTTTGATTTTTCTGACTACACAGATCAAGAAATAGACGACATGTTTGAAACTTTGATTAAAGATATGTTGAGTTTAATGTATAAAGATGGGTACTACCATGGAGATAATGTTAGAGAGTATAAAGAGCTTTGTAAAAAACACAGACGCATGCAAATTGGCTTAGGCAATGAATACTCAGTTGGAGGAATAGTTGTTAACGAGAAAATGGAAACAAGCATTGAAGGATTATATGCTGGAGGCGAATGTACTAGTGGTGCATTTGGAGCGAATAGAGTGGCCGATGCAGTTGTTGAGATGTTGGTACAAGGTTACAGAGCAGGAATATCAGCAGCAGAGTATTCTAAATCGACAACCTTGCAGGACAATAATGGCAATTATCAAAGCACCCTTGATAAAATCGATAAATTATTTGCTAATGAAAACGGGTTAAGTGCAGTGGAAGTGAATCAAAGGATAGAAAGTATTTCAGACGAAGGACTGAGCTTTATCCGGAATGAAGAAGGATTAACTAAGGCAATTAAAGCTTATGAAGAGCTAGAGAAAAGCTTAGAAGGCATCACACTCAAAAGTAAATCAAATAAATATAACTATGAATTAGTTCAAGCGCTACAAGCTGAAAATAGACTATTGTGCTCAAAACTTGCAGCGATAATGGCTAAAGAAAGAAAAGAAAGCAGAGGGTTGCATTTAAGATCAGATTTTACTGATGTAGACAATGATGAGTTTTTAATTAGGTTTATTGCAAAAAAAGTAGATAAGGGTATTCACTTGTCAAAAAGAAAGCCAATTGTGACAAAAATGCCATTGCCTGATTCCGGGAAGACTGACTATATTCAATACATTTTAGAAAACGATATGGGACTAGAAAACATTCAATACTAAAAGGTAGTGTAAAGTAACGTATGAAAAAAAGGTCAAGGGAATTGACTAGACAAATCCTGAAAATTCAAGCAGCTGACGTCGCCCTTGACAGCAAACCCTAGCAATGCTGGTAAAAAATACCGACGGCGATCACTCAAGAACAGATAGCACTCATCGCGTCGTTAAGAGACAGTATAGCATTGCGATGGTTGTGCCATCAAGGGTAAACCGAAATCAAAGATTTCGGCGACTGGAAGTTTCCTCCGGCTCAAATCTAAGAACAGATGGAAGACTGGGTATTCTGTTGGCGTTCAAGGATAGTCTGCTGACCCAGATACATGAGAATCTGCCACTTGCCGGGCATGGTATCGGCATTGTCGAGCATCTGAGTGGAATTGAGGACACGGTATTTAAAATAAGAGTGCTTGCGAAGAAAGTTGTAGTAAGCAACCCAAAGGGAAACTGAATAGTTGGCGCCATCGAAATTGTCATAACCGCAGGTGCAGCGATAAGACTCTTTGAAAGTTCGGTTGAGTCTTTCAACCACTTGTTTGAAAGGACGAAATGTTTTAGAGACAACATCGTCATTGGTAAGGCCGATGACTGGGGTGATCTCAAAGTTAAGAGGATCCTCTTTTCGAAGGGAGAACTGTTGGGCGGCCAAAGGATAAGCGCTGTAGCCATCGGCAATAAAACGGAAGTTTTCTGAGAGTTTCCTAATCCCCTTAAAAGCCATCCGCATGGCAAGGATACAGGGACCCACCCCACGGTTATCGGAAACCTGATAACCAAGGATAGATTTGGAGACAGCATCCATGATGAACCAGATATAGCCCTTGACCCCTTTGACTTTGATATAGGTTTCATCGGCAATGAAAGTCTCAGAGCGCTTGTAATCAAAATCATCGACAAAAGGCTTGACGACAACGGCAGCTGTTTTGCAGTAGTTGGCGACCATGGTATGAGAGACCTTGATATTGTAAAGATCTTCAAGGGCCTGGGAAGTTTTGCGAAGGGAAAGGCCAAGATTGACATGAAAGGTCAGGCAAAGCGCCATGACATGCGCATTTTGTTTACGAAACCTAAGAGAAGAGGCATACTTGGGTAATGAATGCAGGTCCATGGCAAAGAAATCCACGGTGAATTCACGATAGATGTAGCGAAGCTTGTACTTGTATTTTTCCTGATGTTTGATGGTGTCAACGTCAACAGATTTAAGATTATGATGGTAATAGGTGCATTTATCGTTGATGCATTTATGGACGATAAAGAATTTCCGGTGTTTCTTCGGGATAAGGGTATGGCTGCAGTAAGGGCACTTGAGTTTGAGAGGCTTGGTAGCCCGTTTACCGGAGATAAAGGTCTGAGAGCAGACTTTGCACTGATACTGGCCATTACCCCCGTTATTGTCATAGAGATAGTGATGGGGAGCGCCGCAGACAGGACAGACAGTGTCAACAGGAATAGATTGACCATTGCGACGATTGACGGGCTTAAGTGGTTTTCCGTGTTCAACAGAGTAGTCTTCCAACAGCTTCCGCCAGTCCTTTTTCTCAAACTTACTGATGATTGGCAGGATATCAGTCTTGAATTTCTGATACTTGGGAGA
>SKID01000126.1 GCA_007116605.1 Tissierellia bacterium | reverse complement strand
ATTAGAGTCTACCGAGCTTTATATGAAATGCAGAACGAGTTAGAAGATCATGGCTATGAAGTGGGGCTGGTTCAAGTCTTGCGAGATGAGTATCACCGCATCAAAGAAGAAAAAACAACATACTATATTAATCAAATCTAACCACCTCAAGCCAGTCCATGACAAGCTGTAGGGTGGTTTTTTTACGAGGTTTCTTCCATGATGATGGATTCATTAAGGCAAATTTTATGTTATAATGGCATAATAAGAATCATTTAAACAAATTTAATAGATTTATAGGAGGCAACATGAGTCGACAAAAAGAAATATTAGAAGAACTACAAACCGTCATTACAGGCAAGACCTTAGACGCCCTATTGCCTCCCTTAGTATTTGTATTAGCCAATGGGTGGCTAGGATTGACAGGTGCGATTATGGGTGCCCTTGGCTTGTCTGTGGTGATGATGGCAAGACGATTAATCAAAAAAGAATCCCTTAAATACAGCCTAGGGGGCTTTTTAGGAGTGGCTATTGCCTCAGGGTTAGCCTACTGGACCCAAAATGCAGCCAATTATTTCATTAGTTCTGCAGTGACAACAGGTGTGCTGGTGTTAGTAGCCATCATCACTATTGTCATTGATCGTCCCTTAGCTTTATGGGCCAGTCACTTAACGAGAGGATGGCCCATGGACTGGTTCATGAGAGCCGATGTAAAACCAGCCTACCGACAAGTCACCTGGATGTGGCTACTATTCTTTATCCTTCGACTCATGGCTCAAGTGGGAGGGCTCATACAGGGAGATGCCACCCAACTTTTCTGGGTCAATACCATTCTGGGATGGCCTGTGACGGTGGTTGTGCTCATTGCCAGTTATGTCTATGGCATATGGAAATTAAACCAATTAGGTGGACCAGGTGTGGAGGAGTTTATGCAAAACAAACCCCAACCTTGGAAGGGTCAAACAAGAGGCTTTTAACATGAAAAATTTTCGCCTTCCCCAAAATCCCTTCACTATTTTACATTGTGAACAGGCCGATGGAAGACGATATACAAACATCAAATATGAGATCACAGGATCAGAAAGGAGCATACAATGCGTTGGGTATCATTTGAACAAATGGAAAATTACATGATTAATATTTTTAAAGCAGCAGGTGTACCAGAGGAGGATGCTAAAATATGTGCGGATATTTTAATTGAGTCAGACAAAAGAGGCATCGATTCCCATGGTATCGGACGATTAAAGCCTATTTATATTGATCGCATCCGTGAAGGCATCATCAATCCAATCACAAATATCACAGTAGTCAAAGAAGGACCGACAACAGCCGTCCTAGACGGAAACAATGGCATGGGGCAAGTGGTTTCAAAATTTGCCATGGAGATGGCCATTGACAAGGCAAAAAAATTAGGCATGGGAATGGTGGCTGTTCGTAACTCTAATCACTACGGCATATCAGGCTATTATGCGACTATGGCCACAAAAGAAGGCATGATTGGTATGACAGGGACCAATGCCAGACCATCCATTGCACCCACTTTTGGTGTGGAAAACATGTTAGGGACCAATCCTTTAGTTTTTGGGATGCCCACAGATGAAGCCTTCCCATTTGTATTAGATTGTGCCACATCCATTACCCAAAGGGGAAAAATTGAAGTTTATCAAAGAGAAGGAAAAACCCTACCAGAAGGTTGGGTTATTGGGGCAGATGGTCATGCTCGAACAGATACAGAGCAAGTACTAAAAGACTTAATTACAGGGGGGGCTGCATTAGCACCTTTAGGAGGGATTGGAGAAGAATTGGGTGGGTACAAGGGCTATGGCTTTGCTACCATCGTAGAAATTTTATCCGCTGCCTTGCAAGGAGGCGCTTTCTTAAAAGCATTATCCGGTCATGATCCTGATGGCAAAAAAGTCCCTTATCAATTAGGCCATTTCTTTATGGCTGTGGATGTCACTGCCTTTACTGACTTAGAAGCTTTCCAAAAAACCACAGGAGATATTTTAAGAGCTTTGAGAAATTCCAAAAAAGCCCCCGGTGCAGAACAGATCTATACTCCCGGACAAAAAGAGTACCTAGCATGGCTCTATCGAAAAGACAAGGGCGTTCCTATTAATGAGGCATTAGAAAAAGATATTAATGCCATGGAAGCCATGTTTGGTTTTAGAATATAATGAGGAAAGGATACACATGCAAGAACTGGATCGATGGCTACTAGAAACCATCTACAATAAAACAAAAAAATCCCCCAGACTTAAACAATGGGCCATTCATATGAATCGTTTGTCCAAAGTCCTATTCAATGGGGTGTACTTATTTCTCTTGATCTATGTTTTGGTAACCAGACATCCTGAGTGGCTCAAAGCTTTAGGCGTTCCATTAACAGCTTATTTGTCTGCCCGTACCATTCGGTTCTTTTATCAAAGACAAAGACCCTTTGTGGCATTATCCCAAATTCAGAGTTTGATTCCACATAAAGCAGAGGCATCATTTCCTAGCATGCACGCCATGTCTTCCATGGTCATTTCATTAACCTGCTATTTTATATTAGGAACATGGACCTTGTGGCTCATTCCAGTAGCCCTATTGACGGCTTTATCTCGAGTCATGGTGGGGGTTCATTATCCATCGGATACTGGCGGCGGCGCATTGCTGGGGATGCTAGTCAGTTTAGTGGCTTTTATCCCATGATTTACTGGGCTAAGGCTATTACTTCTTATAGCGTGAGATAAGGACGGATAAAACAGTTGCTTCGCTGCCTAGTATTGAGGATGAAATCGTATCCTTGCTGCTTAGTATTTAGGTCATTTGCTTTTTTATTATTTAAAGGAAGCAAATAACCACATAATGCGCGACTCGGATACGTGTTTTATCCTTTAATGAGCTGAAGCGAAATGAAGAAAAGGATCACATAATGCGCGACTCAGATGCATGTTGTATCCTTTATAACTGAAATGAAAGAAAGCAAATAACCACATAATGCGCGACTCGGATACGGATGTTATCCTCTTACTTAAGTGAGACACGAGCTCGTTACTATGAAAAAAAGATCAAAAAGAGCAGCAAGATTGTTTGCTTGATATCAAAAGTGTATCAGCAAAGGACCAAATCAAAGAAGGAGGTTTGATTATGGAAACCGTACGAATACCCATTAGAGATCCATTTGAAGCAGATATATACATAGACATTTTAAAGACAGAAAACATCCCTTACGCTTTGATTCCCAATGAAAGTTTGCCTTATAACGGCATTTTTGAGATGACCATGGGATGGGGCGTGGTAGATGTTCCTAAGGAGTATGAGGCTTTAGCCGTAGAGCTACTGACGGCTTTAAGGGATACTTACGAGGATTGACGATCCTACCTTCTGTTTTTATAGATCAATATGTTTCCCTCGTAGCTTCACATTTGACGCCTTGTCGTCTATTAAGCTGAAAGGAAACAAGGCATCAAAAGAAGCGCTTCTCGGGAAAATAGTTGATCTTTTTTATCTATTGAAGTTGCGCTATGATCCAATGTTAATAAAGTAGAAAACAACTTGCTTGTATGACTCGCCCATTATATGATTCTTTGCTACATTTTCTTTTAGTTAAAAAGGATACCGCATGTATCTCCGATGACTCACAGGGCTAGATTTCACTTGTTCAAGTAGAGGATAGCCCTGTAGAGTCCCTGGATAACGGTCTCTAAGGCTCAGACGCCGTCTTAACGACATCTGAACCCAAGAGTCCTGTTGACGAGTCGCGCATTATGT
>SKID01000133.1 GCA_007116605.1 Tissierellia bacterium | reverse complement strand
CTTTCGCCTTATGCTCATTTCTTCGCTGACTTTTATTTCTAAAAGTCCAAAATTACTTTGGTTATTACTTCTTTTAACTCTAAGAATTTTCGTTGACTATGTGTTATTCTGTTGTCTATGTACGGTTGTTGTTTTTCCAAACAACGATATTTATTATACTCCCTCAAGAGAAACTTGTCAATAGTTATTTTTCTGCATTTATTATTGAACAAGGTCTGTTCTTGGGGTGCTTTATAAGATTACCACATTAAAAGTAATGTGTCAAGCTTTTTTGACTTATTTTTAGATTCATTTTTTTGTTGAAATTTCAATATTTTCATCGCTTTTAAGAACCACTAGGGTGCGTGTAAATTCTATTGG
The DNA here is from genome assembly GCA_007116605.1 of Tissierellia bacterium. Classification (GTDB taxonomy): domain Bacteria; phylum Bacillota; class Clostridia; order Tissierellales; family Dethiosulfatibacteraceae; genus 38-11. Next base: position 3,384 of record SKID01000133.1, on the reverse strand, counting down.
CATTCATTATTTTCAGTCTACCCTATTTCATTCGTCTTAACCTAAATTTTACATTTGTTTTTGTCTAAATCATTCGTTTTTATCATCTCGTTTTAATGATTAAATCGAAAAAAATGACGTGTATTTCTTTAAAGAATAAAAAAAATATGAAAAACTCCTGCTACCTTCTTCATTTCATCTCTAAAATGTTTTCTAATCCGATTAATAAGACTCTAATATTCCGATGGCGTTTGGCACCTGAATATTAGAGTCTGTCATTATGAGTATTTAAAGAACTAAAACTCCTACATGTTAAAGTGGGAGTTTAGCCCTGATTATCATCGGATAAAGATTTTTTATATCACCTTACTTAATCGCATTTATTCCTCTACTGGTTTCATAGTGGGAAAGAGTATGATATCTCTAATTGAAGCCGAATCAGTTAATAACATGACTACACGGTCTACACCAATGCCTAGTCCTCCTGTGGGAGGCAATCCTACTTCTAAAGCATTGACAAAGTCCATATCCATCATATGCGCTTCTTCATCACCTGCTTCTCTTTGCTTCAATTGATCTTCAAATCTTTGTTTTTGATCGATAGGATCGTTTAGTTCTGAAAAAGCATTGGCCACTTCCCACGTATTAATAAATGCTTCGAAACGGTTAGTAATTAATGGATTATCCGGATTTCTTTTTGCTAATGGCGACACTTCCACCGGATGATGCAAAACAAAAGTTGGTTGTACTAAATCTTCTTCACAAAATGTTTCGAAAGCTAGATTGACCAAATGTCCTTTAGTCATATGTTTCTCAACATCCAAATGAAGCTTTTCTTTTGCTACAATACGCGCTTCTTCATCTGATTCAAAACCATAAAAGTCATATCCGGTTTTCTCTTTAACTAAATCGTGCATAGAAACTCTTCGCCAAGGAGGCGTTAAATCCAGCTCCGTACCTTGATAAGTTATTTTGGTAGTACCGTTTGCTTGTTCACACATATAAGCAATCACATTCTCTGTCAGCTCCATCATATACTCATAATCTACATATGCTTTATAAACTTCCATCGCCGTATATTCAGGATTATGTTTAATTGACATTCCTTCATTTCTAAACATTCTTCCAATTTCATATACACCATCAAATCCACCAACAATTAATCTTTTAAGATAAAGTTCATTGGCAATTCTTAAATACATGTCAATATCTAAAGTGTTATGATGGGTCACAAATGGTTTGGCATTAGCACCGCCTGCAATGGTGTTTAATATTGGTGTATCCACCTCTAAAAAACCACGTTCATCCAAATATGCTCTTAATGCTTTTATAATGACACTTCTTTTGATAAATTTGTCTTTCACATTAGGATTAACGATTAAATCCACATATCTTTGTCTATATCTTAAATCTTGATCTTTCAATCCGTGATATTTTTCTGGTAATATTTGCAAAGATTTACTTAAAAGTTGTATTGACTCTGCACGAATAGAAATTTCTCCCATTTTAGTTTTGAATACAAGGCCCTGAACACCGATAATATCGCCAATATCATAAGTTACTAATTCATCATAGGCATCCTCACCAATAATGTCTTTTTTTGCAAAAACTTGAATTCTGCCTTCACTATCTTGTATATCATAAAAACCAACTTTACCCTGTCCTCTTTTTGACATGATACGACCAGCGCAACTGACTGGTTGGTTTTCCATTGTATCAAATTGATTTTTGATTTCAAGACTCTGATGGGTTACATTATATTTCTCAACCTTAAATGGATCCTTATTTTCTTTTACTAACTTTGATAACTTTTCTCTTCTTATGAGTCTTAACTCATTTAAATTTTCATGTTCAGACAAAATATCACCCCTTAAAATTTATTTAATACTAATAATCTCGTACTTCACATAAGCACCACTTGGTGTAGGCACCTCAATAATTTCTCCTGGCTTTCGACCTAGTAATGCTTTACCTAATGGCGAAACATTAGAGATGAAGCCTTCCATAGGATCTGCTTCCACTGAACCTACAATCTTGTACTCAACAATCTCATCAAACTCTATATCTCTTGTTTTGACTGTTCGACCTAATCTAACAGAGTCTATATCATCGTCCATTTCTTCTTCAATAATTTTGGCATTTTTTATCATATTCTCTATCTTTAAGATTCTTTTTTCAATATCTGCCTGCTCATTTTTTGCTTCATCATATTCTGAGTTTTCACTGATATCACCAAATGCTAAAGCAGCTTTGATTTTTTCTGCTACTTCTTTTCTTTTAACTAATTTTAACTCGTCTAATTCTATCTTAAGCTTTGCTAATCCTTCTTTTGTCACCAGAATTTCGTTATTCATTATTATTCTCCTCTTAAGGTTAAGTTATTCGTTTCAAAAAGTATAAAGTATGTATTTAGCATTGTCAAGAAATTTGAATGTTTTCTTGATGTTTATCTAAGAATTGTATATATTCCCTCGTAAGCGCTTTCATTTCTACAAAGTTTTTGATTTGATGATACTTTTTCCGATATTCTGCAGCCCCATATAATCCTTTAATATACCATCCACAATGTTTTCTCATCTGAAGAATCCCTTGTCTTTCTGGTTTTTGTTCTAAGATAAGAGAGAAATGTCTCATCATGACTTCAAGCTTTATCATTGGAGGAGTCAATTTAGGCTTATCGTTTCCCTTTATTAACTCCCTGATTTCTGAAAAAATCCACGGGTTGCCCAAAGCTCCTCTGGCTATCATTATGCCGTCACATCCTGTTTGCTTCATCATTTCCAAGCCATCCTCCGCTTCAAAAACATCTCCATTTCCTATGACAGGGATATTAAGAAGTGCCTTTAGTTTTCTAATTCCTTCCCAGTCGGCCTCGCCTGAGTAAAACTGATTTCTAGTTCTACCATGTATTGTAATTGCATCTGCACCACTTAACTCTAGCACTCTTCCTACTTCCAAAAAATTAACTTGGTCTTCATCCCAACCTTTTCTAATTTTAACAGTTACAGGACGGTTGGATTTCTTTTTCACTTTTTCAACTATTTCTCCAGCTAATTTAGGGTTTTTCATTAATGCGCATCCATCACCGTTATTGACAATTTTTGGTGCTGGACATCCCATATTAATATCTAAAATGTCAAAATCTTCTCTCATATTTAATTGCGTCTCTACCACTTCAGCCATTAAATCTGGATCTGACCCAAAGATTTGAAGAGATATAGGCCTGTTTTTAGGGTGAATTGACATTAATTCTTTGGTTTTAATATCTTTATAATATAGTCCTTTTGTACTGATCATTTCAGTACAAACAACACCTGCTCCATACTCTTTACACAAAGTACGGAAAGCTTGATCTGTAATGCCTGCCATAGGTGCCATAAAGACAGGAAAATCTATGTTAAGTTT
>SKID01000040.1 GCA_007116605.1 Tissierellia bacterium | reverse complement strand
TAAAAGGGTTTGTTTTTGTCCTGACTTTAATGTCACATAAGACACAATGATATCGGATAGTCTTTCTGGATTTTCTATGTCTTTGACTGTTAAAATAGCATCTTCTGGAACACGTGGATTGACTAAAGCATATGCCTCAAAAGATTCTTTAACCAGTCTTGCTACAGCATCTAACTTTTCATCAATTTTCATTTCTTCTTCTTGATAATGATATTCTTCAATATCTACAATAATACTGCGCTCATCATCATAATACTCAATAATTCTACCTCTAGTCAGTCCTTCAACTAATACTCGGATGTTTTCTGCAGGCATTTTTAGCATTTGCTTCACTTTGCAGATCACACCAAAAGGATAGACATCCTCCTCTGTAGGTTCATCTACATTTGGATCTATCTGGGTTGTCAGGAAAATCATCGAATCGTTTACCATCGCTTCTTCTAAAGCTGTCACTGATTTATCTCTTCCCACATCAAAATGGGTTACCATGCCTGGAAATATATGCATCCCTCTTAAAGGAATCATGGGTAGTTTTCTTTTGTTGATTCGATAGCTCACTGTCATAATCATCGACTCCATTCTTTTTTTCTAACTGTCATTCTAAAGCACTGTCATTTTATCAGTATTTGCGTATAAGTTCAACTGAAAAAATGCCTTTGTTAGGCATTTTTCAGAACATCTTGATCTGTATCTCCCCTAGATTTTTTACTTTTTGAGTTTAATACAAGGGTTGGAGGCATATTTTTTAGAATTGTCTCCTTAGTTACGATACATTTCTCAACATCATCTCTTGAAGGGATCTCAAACATGATGTCTGTCATTACTTTTTCTAAAATGCCTCTTAAACCACGGGCACCTGTTTTTACTTTCATGGCTTCTTGAGCTATGGCTTCTAGGGCTGATTTTTCGATTTCTAATTCAACACCATCTATTCTAAACAGCTCACGATATTGCTCTAATAAACTATTCTTAGTGGAAGTCATTATTTGCATTAAAGCATCTGCATCTAACTCTCTTAAGGTGACAATCATGGGCATCCGGCCAACAAACTCTGGAATCAATCCATATCTTAAAAGGTCTTCAGGTTGAATATGGGCCAGCATCTCACCAAATGACTTTTCTCTATTGTTTTCAACATCTGAACCAAAGCCCATGGCTTTTTTGCCAATGCGTTTTTGAATGATTTTATCTAATCCATCGAAAGCGCCACCTAAAATAAACAAGATATTTGTCGTGTCAATTTGAATAAATTCTTGATGTGGGTGCTTTCTTCCACCTTGTGGTGGCACATTGGCTACAGTGCCTTCTAAAATCTTTAATAAAGCTTGTTGAACACCTTCGCCACTGACATCTCTTGTAATAGAGGGATTGTCGCCTCTTCTAGAGATTTTATCGATTTCATCAATATAGATGATGCCTTTTTCAGCTGCATCGATATCAAAATCAGCTGCTTGGATTAATCTTAAGAGAATATTTTCTACATCTTCTCCTACATATCCCGCTTCGGTTAGAGAAGTAGCATCGGCAATTGCAAAGGGTACATTGAGCATTTTGGCTAGTTTTTGAGCTAAAAATGTTTTACTACTTCCAGTAGGTCCTAGCATTAAAACATTTGATTTTTGAATCTCAATGCCTTTATTTTTCTTTTTCTTATTAATTCTCTTATAATGGTTATACACAGCTACGGCAAGCACTTTTTTTGCATGGTCTTGTTGAATCACATACTGATCCAAATATTCTTTAATCTCTAATGGCTTGGGTAGCTTGCTAAACTCTTCATTTTCGATGAAATCCATTTCTTCATCAATTATTTCTTTGCACAACTCAACACATTCATTACAGATATAAACATTAGGACCTGCAATTAATCTTTTAACTTGATCTTGCGTTTTACCGCAAAATGAACATCTTAGTTGCTTGTCATCATTTTTTGACATTTAATACTCCTTTATTTTCTGGTTATGACCTCATCGATCAACCCATAGGCTTTTGCTTCCTCAGCCGTCATAAAATGATCTCTTTCAGTATCTGCTGCAATTTTTTCAAAAGTTTGTCCTGTGTTTTCTGCTAAAATACGATTTAAATCATTTTTCATTTTAATAATTCTTTTTGCTTGAATTTCAATGTCTGTTGCTTGTCCTTGAGTCCCACCTAATGGTTGATGGATCATGACCTCAGAATTTGGTAGCGCAAATCTTTTGCCTTTTTTCCCTGCTGCTAATAAAAATGCTCCCATACTTGCTGCCATTCCTATACAAATGGTAGATACATCTGGTTTTATATATTGCATCGTATCATAAATGGCAAAGCCTGATGTGATGGAACCACCTGGACTGTTGATGTAAATTTGAATATCTTTGTCTGGATCTTCTGCTTCTAGAAATAATAACTGTGCGACAATCAAACTGGCTGTCACATCGTTAACTTGTTCTCCTAGAAATATAATTCTTTCTTTTAACAGTCTTGAGTAAATATCATAAGATCTTTCTCCACGACCTGTTTGTTCTATAACATATGGAACTAGTGGCATGGTCAACACCTCCGTTATTTGATGTTTTCATAATCTTTAAACGCACTTATTATTCTGCGTCTTCTTCATTAGCCATCTCGGCTTCTTCTGTGTTTTCAACAAATTTTACTTTTTCCATCAAAAAGTCTATGGCTTTTCTTCTTTGAATGGAGTTTTTTAAGTAACTTTCGCTTTGTTGTTTTAAACCTTCTTTGAATTCTTTTATTTTGTCTTCGTCTTCTATTTTATAGTTTTTCGCCAATTTATCAAGCTCTTCATTGATTTCATCTTCAGTCACTTCAAAGTCTTGCTTTTCAATTAATTTATCCATGATTAACTCTGTTTTAGCACTGACAGCAGCTTGTGGTCTAATGCTATTTCTCATAGCATCCATATTTGATCCTATCATTTTATAGTAATCTTCAACACTAATGCCTTGCATCGTCATTTGTTGTTCAAAGTTTTTAATTTGATAATCAATTTCTTTATCAACTAAAACATCGGGCACTTCTACTTCTGTTGCTTCAACAAATGCCATCACAGCTGCATTTTGATTTGCAACTGTTTCATTATCCTTAGCTTTTTGAACCATGTTGTTCTTTGTGTCTGCTTTTAACTCTTCTAAAGTATCAAATTCACTCACATCTTTCGCAAACTCATCGTCTAACTCAGGTAGTTCTTTTGCTTTGATTTCGTGGATTTTCACTTTAAAAATAGCTTCTTTACCAGCAAGGTCTTCTGAATGGTATGCATCTGGGAAAGTCACTGCTACGTCCACTTCTTCATCTAAAGATTTACCAATTAATCCCTCTTCAAATCCAGGAATAAATGATCCTGAGCCAATTTCAAGACTATGTCCTTCTGCAGTGCCTCCTTCAAATTGATCGTCACCTACAAATCCTGCATAGTCTATAATGACTGTATCTCCATTTTGTATAGGACGGTTTTCAATAGCCACCATTCTTGCATTTTTTTCTTGCATTTCTTTAATCGCTTGTTCTACTTGTTCATCGGTCACTTCATAGGAAGCTTTGACTGCTTCTACCTCTTCTGCATTTGGCAATTCAAACTCTGGCATAATTTCTACATCTGCAGTAATTACAACTGGTTGGCCTTCTTCAATATCTTTCACATCAACACTAGGTGTGTTAATCGGCTCAAGAGATAATTCATCTAATGCTTTCTCATATGCTTCAGGTAAGACAAGATCTAATGCATCTTGATAAAAAATTTCTTT
>SKID01000100.1 GCA_007116605.1 Tissierellia bacterium | reverse complement strand
GAGATTTTTCTTCGATTTCTTGATTTATTTTTTGATTCGTTCCAAATTTCATCTTTTAATGGATTTAATCCAAGTTTTTTTATTCTTGCCATTTGCAACATTAGTAATCCTAAATTTAATGCAAAAGAAGCAATTGCTAGCGACCAGTTCGCTGTTGGATTGTAGCTTAATGGCACATTAAAAGTGCTTCCTGTGGCGAAAAAGTATGGGAACGTCATGACCCAAAGCATCCAAAAGCTCAAAGTATGGGCACGATTTTGCATCCAAGTTCCTTTCGCCCAGAATAAAGCGGGTATAATCGGTGCAATATTTAATGCAAAACCAGAATAAAATGAGTTTCCTGGAGCACAAGAATAAACATAGGATATATTCCAAACAGCATAAGCGACAATATACATCATGGTCATATCTGGCCACACCATATCGATTCTTTTACCTTTTGTCGCATATATACCAAACCATCCACTAATGAGCAAAATATTGATTATCCCTGCTGCAGCATTAAAGTAATTCCATGATCCGGATATATAATACATCCCATCCACTAAGCCATTAAATCCTGCAATACCCACTTGTAACTCTCTAACTGCTGCTTCTAAAATATTTAAGGCTAAAATACCCGGCACCAGCAGCAAGAATTTTGGATGTTTTTTGTGAAAATCAGTAAATCTAATGACCATATAAATGATACAACCTGCCAGGGCAGAATAAACCTTAACCCATGTAAACCATGAGGTGATTTCGCTATCCATATTTAACCAAATTGGCGTTAAAGCAATGGGAATTGCAATAAAAAAAACTAAACTTCCCCACTTTCCAGTTCTAACTACAAGTTCATTTAGACCAATTAAACACCCCAAAACGACAAACCACATTAAAATATTATACCAAGGTAACTCCGCAAAGAAAAACATTTCCTAATCCTCCTTTTTTAAGTTCTGCATGCTATTCCATTTGAAGCATGCAGAACTAAATTTATTTCTTAACGATTGATCAACAATATGTTGCCTTAATAATCTTATGCTCTTTTAGCTGCACCTGTTAATTTAGCTTTAATTTGCTTTCCTTTAATACGCACTTTTCTTTTAAGGGCATATTTGACAACCGTTTTCTTTAAGTCTTCTAATTCTACGCTTACAGCATCATATTTTCGAACCAATGAAATGGCATCAAACTTACATTTAGTAACACATGTTCCGCAACCTACGCACATAAATTCATCTACAACCGTTGCTCCACATCCAATACATCGCTCTGTTTCTTTTTTCATTTGTTCTTCTGTCAAAGTGCCTCTCAAATCATCAAAAGTGGTCTTGGATTGCTCTCCATCCACATGTAATGTCCTTTGTCTAGGCATACGGTCATAGCCTGCTAAATCTAGATTTTCTTTATCTAAGGCATGGTAAGCACGATTCAAACGTCCTATGGTTAAACTTTGACCAGGATGCACATATCGATGAATCGAAATGGCTCCTTCTTTGCCTAAGGCAATGGCATCAATGGCAAATTTAGGACCTGTTAAAACGTCACCACCAGCAAAAACATCTGGTTCATTTGTTTGGTATGAAATGTTGTCAGCCATTATTGTATGATTTGGATTGATTTTGATTTGACTATTATTAACTAAACCACCCCACTCAATCCCTTGACCAATAGAGATTAATACATTATTTGCTTCGACAATTTTTGTATCATTGTCATCATACACTGGTCTAAACTGCCCTTGATGATCAAATACTGACACACATTTTTTAAACTCAACTCCTACAACGGATCCATCTTTAGTGAGTATTCTTTTAGGACCCCATTGATTCTGGATAGCAATTCCTTCTGATGTTGCTTCTTGAATTTCTTCATCTAATGCTGGCATTTCAGATCTCGACTCTAAACAATACATTTCAACATTATTTGATCCCATTCTGACAGATGTTCTTGCTACATCAATAGCTACATTTCCACCACCAATAACCACAGTGGTTCCTTCTAGCTTTTGATGGGTATTTAAGTTCACTTGTTTTAAAAAGTCAACTCCTGAAATAACCCCCTTAGACTCTTCACCTTCAACCCCTAATTTTCTTCCACCTTGGGCACCAATGGCTACATAGAAAGCTTTGTAGTCTTGTTTTCTTAGTTCGTCCAAAGTAATGTCTTTGCCAACTTCCACCCCTGTTTTAAAAACAACCCCTAATTCTTTTAAAATGTCAATTTCTGCATTAACCACTTCTCTGCCTAGTCGATAAGGTGGAATTCCTAAAGTCAACATACCTCCTAAAATCTCTTCTTTTTCAAAAACTGTTACAGGATATCCCTTAACTGCTAAATAATAAGCACAGGATAGACCAGCAGGACCTGCTCCTATCACTGCAATTTTTTGATTATATTGACCTTTTTTCTGTGGAACAAATCGGTGTTCTGATTTCAACTCTTGTTCAGCAATAAACTTCTTAATGTCATCGATAGCAATAGGGTCATCAATGTCAGCTCTTGTACAAGCGGATTCACAATTCCTAGGACAAATTCTTCCACAAACTGCAGGAAAAGGATTTTCTTCTTTAATCAATTCTAATGCTTCGCGATACTTTCCTTGAGATGCTAATTTGATATATCCTTGTATTCCAATATGAGCAGGACACTCTGCTTTACAAGGACTAGTGCCAGATTCAACCACCACTTTTCGATTCGTACGATAGTCTGGGTTAAATTTATCTTCTCCCCATTCTGTATCATAGGGCAGTTCTCTTTGGATTTCTTGCAAAGGTGTTTTTGTGCACACTTTCTGCCCTAATTGTAAAGCATTGGTAGGACACGCTTCTACACATTCTCCACATGCCACACATTTTTCTTCATCCACTTTTGAAACATAGTTTGACCTAACCATATCAGGATTTGTAAACATTCCTGCAATTCTCATAGCAAAACAAGAACATCCGCAGCAGTTACAAATAGCATGGGTTTTGCCAGGTCCATCTGTATTTGGAATGCTATGCATTAATCCATTGTCTTCCGCTTTTTTAATAATCTCAAATGCTTCTTCCCTACTAATCTGACGTCCTCTGTTTGTTCTGATATAGTATTCGGCTGCATGTCCCATTTGAATACACATATCTTCTTTAAGATGACCACAACCTTCTCCCATTATTTCTCTTGAAGTTCGACAAGAGCAATCAGAAACTGAAAATAAATCATGTTCATTTAAATATTTTGACACCTCTTCGAAAGAAGCTCTTCTTGTCTCTCCTTTAATTGACTCTTCAATAGGGATAACCCGCATTGGACCTGCCCCTATTGGGAAAATACCAGCAGCTGCAGGACCCTTTCTTTTTCCATAGGCATCAAAGGCTTCAGCTATTTGAGGAAATTTCTTAACATTCTCTTTATTGTTAACCATCATTTCCATATGACCTGGAACCCATAGCTCTAACCAATATTTGTCAACACCGTCAATTTCATTGACAAAAGCCGCTCCTGCCATAGCTAATTCCCACAATAATTCGGCTGTTTCTTCCACTGACTTTCCACACATAGAAGCAACTTCTTGTGCGCTTAAAGGTTTTCTTAACTCTAAACAAAGTCCCACTTATGCCATTGCTTCAGTTACCACAGGCTCTAAAATCTTATACTCTGGATATTCTGGCTTAATTTCGTCTTTTTTACCTCTTTTAGTTCTACTGATTTTATTTGCAAAATCTAATACCTTTTCATTGACCATTGTTTTTCCATCCTTTTACTAGATATTTTTCAATTCAT
>SKID01000300.1 GCA_007116605.1 Tissierellia bacterium | reverse complement strand
TGGAAAAAAGAGAAGGTCTTATTGAGGCTGTTGATTTGGGTCAGATACCCATCCCTATTGAAAGGGCGGTTTTAACAGGATCCTATCGTGGATATGATATTCATACATTTCCGCCACCTGGAGCTGGAAGAGTTCTGATTCATTTGCTCAATATATTAGAGAACTTTCCTAGTGAATTATTAGATAATTCTACAATTGAAGGTGCGGTGATCATGGCATTAGCTTTTCGTATGGCATTAAGTGACAGGCAAAAAATGCCAATCCATCCGGATTATTACTCACAAGTAGCTAATCGGGCCATGTCAGATAAAGCCTATGGACGGGAGGTTGCCAATAGAATTGACCAACTATCTAGATTTACATTGATGGAAAGTGTGTCATATCCTCCTTTAAGCGGGGAAACGACCCACCTATCAGTGACTGATAGGGAAGGCAATAGTGTGGCCATCACACAATCAATTGAACTGGTTTTCGGTAGCAAAACCATGGCCACCGGTTTAGGTTTTTTTTACAACAACTATATGAGTGCTTTTGAGTATAAAAATATGACCCATCCCTATTACTTGTTACCGGGAGGTAAACCTTGGAGCAGTGTAGCACCTACCATGATATTTAAAGATGGAAAACTGAGATATGTGTTAGGCAGTCCAGGAAGTGAAAGAATAGCAACGAGCCTGGTTCAAGTTTTGACACGATTGATTGATCAAGGTCAAGACCTAGGTACAGCCATCGACTCACCCAGATTCCATGTTTCTCACACAGGTAAGTTACAACTAGAATTAGCCCGATTTGACACGGAGTTGGTGGAAAAGTTAAAATCTCTAGGATTTGAAGTAACGAAAAGAGGAGCGTATAGCTTCTATTTAGGTTGTGTTCAAGGTATTGAATGTCACCATCAAGATAAGCCAATCTATCATGGTGTTGCAGACCCAAGAAGAGATGGTACGGCCCAAGGTCCTTCTTAAGGGGACAGCCCTGTTGTTTAGTTCATGGGGTTTGAAAAGCTAACTGAATATCAGAGACCCTTATTTAGGGAACCTACAGGACTTAATTCCCACTTTAATAAGCAGGAGTCTTAACACGGTTAGTCATCGGATAAAAATCAAGGAATCCATTCATTAAATAATCAACCAATGGATGTGTCAAAAACAAGATATCAATATTAAAAATAGTGTAATGAATCATACTAACATTTTAAGGAGGTTTAAATGAAAATTGCTATTGTGTATAACCGAGAGAGTCAGGCTGTCATTAATTTATTCGGAACATTAAATCGAGAAAAATATGGTTTAGGAACCATTCACAAAATTCGAGATGCTTTAAAAGCAGGTGGACACCAAGTTAAAACTTTCGAAGGTGATAAAAACATTATTGAAAAACTAGAGAAGTTTATGCCTTCGGTCATTTCTGGTGAAAAGCCAGGTCTTGTGTTCAACTTAAGTTATGGGATACAAGGGAAAGGACGATATATGCATATCCCTGGTATTTTAGAGATGTTAGGGATTCCATATGTGGGATCAGGCCCAGAAACCCACGCTATTGCACTGGATAAAGTTGTGACTAAGATGATTATTGCTCAAAAAGGGCTACCTACCCCCAAGTTTATGGTCTTAGATAGACCAGATTCTCCTATTATTGAAAATTTGAAGTACCCTTTAATTGTAAAACCTAAAGATGAAGCAGTCTCCTTTGGTCTTCGAATTGTTAATAATGAAGATGAACTTAGAGAAGGAGTCCAAGTGATTTATGATACATTTAATGCAGCAACATTAGTGGAAGAATATATCGATGGAAGAGAAATTAATGTTGGTCTTTTGGGTAATAATCCAGTCACGGCTTTGCCTCCCGTTGAGCTGAGTTTTGGAGAAGGATTGCAAATATATACATATGAAGATAAAAAGAGTACCAGTGGAAGAACTGTAGAAAAAATATGCCCTGCCCCACTTACAGAAGAGCAAACCAAACATATCCAACAATTAGCCATTGATACCTTTAATGCCCTAGGTTGTTATGATAGTGCAAGGGTAGATTTTAGATTAGATAAAGATGGAAATCCATATATATTAGAAGTCAATTCTATGGCAAGCTTAGGAGCGAATGGTTCATTTGTTTTTGCTGCAGAAAAAATGGGATTAGACTATACCGCTTTAGCAAACAAACTGATTGAAGTTGCTTATGAGCGCTATTTTGGACCTTATTTGCCTCCAAAAACACAGGATGGAGAAACGAATGTTGCATTACAGGTGTTTGAAACCATTACTCAAAAACGAGATACCATAGAAGAAGAGTTGAAACAATGGGTTAACTTACCTAGCTGGACGGAAGATCCTGTGGGGATGAATGCAGTACTTAGGAAAATGGATGAACGAATGAAAAAGTTGGGCATGAAGCTTCATGAAAACTATACGAATTATCGTTCAGCATGGACCTGGTCAACTAAGGCTGGAGTAAAAGATGGCACGCTTTTTGTAGTAGCTTTAGATATTCCTGGAAATCGAACAGGTTTTCCTATTCCATTTAGAAAAGAGCAGAAATGGATTTATGGCGAAGGTGTTGCTTCAAGCCGTGGAGGACTAGCGACACTTTTATCAGCAATGAATGCTTTAAAAAGCTTAAAAGCTTTAGACGATAAAAAAGTAGGTGTATTTTTTTACACTGATGAAGGCAGAGGGATGAGGTATAGTAGCCCGACGCTAATAGAAGCTGCTAAGCAAGCGAAGCAAGTCATCGTTATGCAACCAGGTTTTGAAGGCGGTAAAGTGGTTCATCAAAGAAGAGGCACTAAAAAATATGCAGTAATATTAGAAGGAAATCCCATTAGAGTAGGCAGCCACTCTAAGCAAGTAGATGCATTATCTTTTTTCTTAGAACAATCAGAGAAACTGCAGAACTTAAGTAAACCAGAAGAGAAATTGACAGTAGCTGTTTATGATGTTCAATCTGAGAGATACAGCGTGTTGTTACCTCATCGACTAAGAGCGACAGTTATTGTAACCTACTTAGATGACAAATTGTCTATTGATGTTGAAAAGAAAATGCGAGACCTATTCAAAAATAACCCAAAAGGCATACGTGCATATGTGGAAAGGTTAGAAGAAAGACCTCCTTTAATCCCTAAAGAAGACCATAGCCTTTTAGAGACTATTCAAAAGTTAGCAGCTACTTGGCAGTTACCTTTTGGACTGGAATCTAGTCTGTTAGCAACAGCTGCAGGAGAAATACCAGGGCATATTCCAGTAGTTTGTGGTTTTGGTCCAGCAAGTAGAGGATTGTATACACCTCATGAGGCGATAAGTCGTTCTGAATTAGTGCAAAGAACATTATTGACAGCCTTCCTTTTACTAAATGAGCCAGAATTAAAATAGCTCGTTAATCAACAGGAGTGTCCCCCTAAAAAGGATTGACAGTAATAAAATTTAGTGTTAGGATGATATTCGTTATAGCAAAATGTATAAGAATACAAGGAGGCTTTCTATGGAACTATGGTATACACAACAACAGACAGAAAACATCCGCTTATCAATTAAAGTGAAAGAGCATTTGTTTACTGGTCAAAGCCCGTTTCAAAAAGTAGATATTTTTGATAGTGATGAAATGGGAAGATTTTTAATTATTGATGGCATTGTCATGCTCACTTCAAAAGACGAATTTATTTATCACGATATGATTGTGCATGTACCCATGGCTACTAACCCAGAAGTCAAGAGAGCCTTAGTCATTGGTGGCGGAGATGGTGGCACAGTCAGGGA
>SKID01000066.1 GCA_007116605.1 Tissierellia bacterium | reverse complement strand
TTGGAGAAGTTTCTTCTGCGACAATCCAGAGATACATTGAAACTCAAGGATAGAAAGGAGCATGGCACTCCTCCCACCACCTAAAGGAAATGGGTTTCTGTGCCACAAAAATTTTATGAATTTATTTTAATAATCTTACCTTATTTCCTGTGATATAATATAAGGTAAGCTATGGCTTTGGAGGTAAACATGTCAAGCAAATCCAATCAGACAAATGAAACACCAAAACGCACTAAAAAAACTAAAAGAAAAAAACGACGATTTAGTATTATAAAGTTTTTAATTCTAATGATTATGATTGCTGTTTTTGTAATAGCTGGTGCTGCTATTGGAATTATATCCGCTTCTATAAGAAATGCACCCACAATAGACCCTACTATTATTTTGTCTATGTTATCAGAAAGTTCTACTATTGTGGATGATCGTGGTAATGTGATTGAAATCATCCAAACCACTGAAGATCGTAAGATTATCAGTATTGAAGAAATGCCTGAGCATTTGTTAAAAGCATTTATTGCTATTGAAGACCACCGATTTAGGGATCATTTTGGGATTGACCCTGTTCGAATTATGGGCTCTGCCATTCATAATATTAGAGTCGGTGATTTAACAGCACAAGGAGCAAGTACCATCACCCAACAGTTAGCTAAAAACATCTACTTAACCAGAGATCAAAGTTTTGATCGAAAGATTAAGGAAATGTATTTAGCCATTGAAATGGAACGAAAACTGACAAAAGATCAGATTTTAGAGTACTATCTAAACACGATTCCTTTAGGTCAAAGTAGTAATGGTGTCCAAGCAGCAGCATTTACTTATTTTTCTAAAGATGTGAGTGAGTTAACTTTGGCTGAAGCTGCTTTATTAGCTGGTATTCCAAGAGCTGACTCTCGATACGCACCTTTTACTCGTGTCGTTACTGGTAATGACGGTCATGTAGATCCTGAGGATATTGTAGGCTATATGTTTGTTTCAGGGACCCAATTTACTTGCGTGTACAACCATACTTCTGTAGAAAGACAGCGTGTCGTTCTCAAACGTATGCTTGAACTTGAGTGGATTACTCAAAGAGAGTTTGATGAAGCAATGGCCCAGGATATCCGTGCTTCCCTTAATCCTGGTCAAAGACAAAACACCGAAATCTCATCTTACTTTACAGATTATGTGAAAAGCCAAGTTGTACAAGACTTAATGGCAGCTTATGGCTATACAAGAGAACAAGCAGATAATTTATTGTTTACAGGTGGATTAACTATTTATTCTACTATGGATTTTTCTATACAAAAAACCTTGGAAGATACTTTTGAAAACTTTGCTGAATTACTTTTAGGAGACTTGACTAACGAGCGGGCACCTTATGCTGTCGATTGGCGTCACTTTAGATGGAATAGTGATGGCACTAGCTCAGGTACATTAGATGGAAATGAAAATATTTTAAATGAAAGTGGTCATATTATCTATTACAAAAAAGATAATATCTTCACGGAGAACAACGAACTGTATTTGCTTCCTTCTGAGTACGAGTTTGATGAAGATGGTAATTTGGTTATCACTTCTAGAAAATTTAGTTTGCATCCTACCATTATAGATGTAATAGATTTATACACCATTAAAGATAATTATTTATCCACTCATATTATTGGTGGTCTTAATATTGGTGATCACTTCGAAATTATTGAATCTCGTGGAAATCGAGGCACTTTCATGATCTTTAAGGAATTACTTCAATCTCGAGATGACTTTTACCGTATTGATGAAGAAGAACGTTTGATTATTAATCCTTTGTATTATTTTTATGATCATTTAGGTATTTTGCAACCTCAGTCTTCTGCTGTGATCATTGATCATCGTACAGGTGCTGTCAAAGCCTTGATTGGTGGTCGAAACATTGAGGTCAGTAAATCATTCAATCGTGCTACAAGAGCAACAAGACAACCAGGATCTGTCATTAAACCCATTTCTGTGTATGTCCCTGCTTTAGATAATGGACACACTGCAGCCACTGTGACTGATGACATCCCTCGCTACAATGATGCTGGTGAACGATGGCCAAAGAACTGGTATGAGCATCAAGCTTATAAATACTGGGGTCTCACAACTTTACGAAAAGCTGTAGAATACTCATTAAATACCATTGCCGTAAAAACATTAGAATCTATTGGTTTGGATCAGTCTATGGAGTATATGGCGCGCATGGGTATTATTGATCGCCAAAATCCTGAAACTGATAATTTTGTCACTCCTGAGGAAAACAGAGCTTATAATGATTATAATTTAGCTGCTATGGCTTTAGGAGGTTTTACTAGAGGGTTAACAAATCTTGAAATTACTGCTGCTTATGGTGCCATTGCCAATGATGGTATCTATCAAGAACCTTATGTCTATACCAAGGTAGTTGATCGTAATGGGCGTGTGATTTTAGAAAAAGAAGTTAACAGCAATATCGTGGTCACACCACAAGTGGCATTTATCATGACCGATATTTTACGCACCACTGTGACTCAAGGCCTATCTCATAGGGCTGCTTTACCAAGAGACTATAATATTGAAGTTGCTGGTAAAACAGGAACCACCAATGATTCTACCGATATTTGGTATATTGGCTATTCTCCCTATTATGTAAGTGGTATCTGGGTTGGAAACGACAATGCTCAAATTAAACTCAGTACCGGAAGTGGCTCTACTTCTAGGCTTTGGGGTAATATTATGGCAGAAGTTCATAAAAACCTACCTCCTGCCCAATTTGAGCGTCCTGAAGGTCTACTCCGAATGAATGTGTGTGCTGATTCGGGATTGTTACCTACTGATTTGTGTGCTTTAGATCCTAGAGGTAGTCGCGTTATCTCTGAGTATTTTGTCAGAGGCACTGAACCTAGCACTTTCTGCGATGCTCATGTTCAAGTGACTGTCTGCACGGGGTCTGGTCTGCTGCCTAGTCCTTTCTGTCCTTTAGATCAATTAGAGACTATCGTAGCGATTTCTAGAGAAACTTTGTATAATCCGATCTATTTTCCTGACACAAAAGATGCTAATCACGATGCTTTAGTGGCCACTTATGAATATTACCAACAAGTGAAAGCCGATATAAAAGGGCTACACGATTTTTCGGATCGGGAAATTGAAAACATCTTTGATGGTCGCATTAAGTTGATTAACGGCATCATTGTCACTGTCGATGGCATTAATGTGGTAGATATGCATCATAGTGGTATAAGAACTCAAGACTTTACATATCAAGTCCCTGTCAATACTTGTACCATTCATAATCGCTATCACTGGAATGTTTTCTTAAGTGGCACTGATCAAGGGGATAATGACGACGATTCTGATGATCCCAATGGGGACTCCAATGGATCAGATTCAGATATAGACCCTGATTCTCCACCTGTTGATGACAATCCTGATGACGATAATCCTGATGATTCCAACGGAGATGATAATGACAATGATAATGGTGCCCCTGAAAATAGTAATGGCAACCAAAACGGGGACAATAACTAGTGTCAGGCTCAACTTGTAAGCATAAAAAAGAAGCTTATAAACGATTCTTAGTCGTTTTAAGCTTCTTTTTCTATTCTATAACGTAAATATTAGGGC
The DNA here is from genome assembly GCA_007116605.1 of Tissierellia bacterium. Classification (GTDB taxonomy): domain Bacteria; phylum Bacillota; class Clostridia; order Tissierellales; family Dethiosulfatibacteraceae; genus 38-11. Next base: position 166 of record SKID01000066.1, on the reverse strand, counting down.
TAGGTTCTTAGAAAGTCGCCCTACAGCGACTCCTCTTTATAGATAAAGTAAAAGATCAAAGAAAGAAAGAACGTAAACGCCGCAAACAAAGCAGTAGCATAAACCCCTCTTAAAGCAACCCCTTCAGGTGTCACTGTCAAACTTTCAACAAAAGAGATATCTCCTC
>SKID01000152.1 GCA_007116605.1 Tissierellia bacterium | reverse complement strand
TAAAGATTACATTAGGCAGATCCCGTTTCCGGAAGTGTGAGCCTCGTACGATGAGTCATCGGATAAAGTACCCATTAGGTAAGTTTTGTTTAAATTCTTTAGTATCAATTATGAAAATTAAGTTTTTTTTCAGGCACAATAGAGTAATATGTAGTACAATAAAATAAAAAGAGGTGAATCATCATGAAAGGCTCAATGGTTTTAGGTAAAATCAAGGGCATACAAATTGAACTCCATGTCAGTTGGTTGATTATATTTGGATTAATCACTTTTACAATGGCGACTAGTTTTTTTCCTGAAAACTTTCCAGAAATGGAAGGGACAATGGGGTGGATATTAGGAGCTATCATGGCGATTTTCATGTTAATGTCTATTTTATTACATGAATTATCTCATTCTATTGTATCGATCCAACAAGGAATCGAGGTTAAACGAATCACTTTATTTATTTTTGGTGGCATTGCTCAAATGGAAAGAGAGCCAGATGATCCAGATAAAGAACTCAAGATTGCATTGGCAGGACCGTTAATGAGTCTTTTGCTTTTTGTAATTTTCTCAATCGCCCTTCAAGTCCTTTCAATGCTACAAGTGTATGAACCTTGGTTGGTTATTTTTATATATGTAAGAAATATTAATCTAATATTGGTGCTGTTCAACATGGTCCCTGCTTTTCCATTGGATGGTGGACGCGTTCTCAGAGCTTTATTATGGAAATTTAAAGGGAACTTAAGAGAAGCGACGAGAATCACTTCAGGGATGGGAAACATCTTTGGTTTTCTTTTGATTTTCTTTGGTGTTTATTTGGTTTTTCTTGGTAATTTCATCAATGGTATTTGGTTTGTGTTTATAGGTTGGTTTATTAAGCAACTTTCTGAATCCAGCTATCAAAACACCTTGATGACAGATATGTTTACAAAGATTAAAGTGGATACGTTTATGTCAAAAAACGTGATAGCCGTAGAAGGTCATATTTCTGTTGAAGCGTTAGTAGAAAACTATTTCTATAAGTTTAAATTTACGAGCTTTCCAGTGTTAAGTGATGGAAAAGTTATTGGCATGGTAACAGTTGATAGCATTAAAGCGCTTCAAAGGGAAGAATGGGATCGCACAGCCATTCGCAATGTGGTGATTCATTTGAAGGATGATTTAATGGTTCAACCACAAGAGAATGTGACCCAAGCAATTAAAAAAATATTTCAAAATGGTGTGGGTAGAGTATTAGTGATGGAAGGTGGAGAATTACAAGGTATTGTATCACGAACAGATATTTTAAACTATATTCGAATTCATAGTCAGCTGGAGTAGTGAAAGATCAACCACTCATCACCTAAATGAAATGGGTTTGTGTGCCAAAAAAATTATTAACTATTTAACTTATTAGGTGGGCAATTAACAGATGCCCGCTTTTTTGTGGTCAAAAACCAACTGAGAGATTGGGCTGAAATAGTATTTAAGATGTCACCTAAATGCAAGACTTCTGTTGATAAGAATTGGTGACGTTTTGCTTATATAATCGTCACTAATACGTCATTTTAATATGATCTACTTTAGCTATAATGGTGATGTCACATATAAATAATACTGAGTGATAATAATCACCAATATTTTTGGATTTAGAAGATGTTTGTTTATAAGTCATCCTGACTAAATTCCGTTATCTACGAACTTTACAGTACTTATCCCCCACTTTAAGAAGTGGAGTCATAGCACTTTTATTCATTGGATAAACTATCATATTAAGTTAATCATGGAGCAAATGATAAAAAGCAATAAAGAGGAGGCAATATGATTGTATATGTTTTATACGGTGGAAAATCAGTTGAACATGAAATTTCAAAAATGAGTGGCTTGGCTGTAATAAATGGTATAGATAAAGAAAACTATTGTGTTAGACCCATCTATATCACCCCAACGGGAATATGGGAGCTCAAAGAAAAGGTGACTCATACTTTAACAGCTGAGTCTTTAGAGATGTTAAAGACAACACAGGCAGGTTGGACAGTACTTACAGAAATAAATGATGCAAAAGCCGATAACAATGAAGTTATTGTATTTCCTGTATTACATGGCACTCATGGAGAAGACGGAACAATTCAAGGTTTGTTAGAAATATTAGACGTTCCTTATGTAGGGAGTGGAGTTGCGGGATCATCTATCGGAATGGATAAGGTTATTTTTAAGAAGATAATGTCTTTGGAAAAGATTCCTCAGACAAAGCATCTATTCTTTGATTATGATGAATGGAGCTGTAATGAAAGAGACCTCATTGAAAACATCGAAAACAATCTTCAGTATCCCATCTTTATTAAACCTGCTTGTTCAGGTTCTAGCATAGGTATTACAAAATGCCAATCTCGAAAGGCAGTTTCCGATGGCATCAATTTTGCTTTTCAGTATGACAATAAGGTCGTAATTGAACAGGGAATTGATTGTAGAGAAATGCAAATTTCAGTCATTGGGAACGATCGTCCTATGGTTTCCATGGTGGGAGAGTTTATGTTGGAAAGACCCTTTATGGACTATAGCTCAAAATATTTAGAAGGAGAGCTGGTCAGAGCCATTGAACCTAATTTACCTGAAGAAATTCTAGCAAAAATGAAACATTGTGCACTCAAAGTATTTAAGTCAATTGAAGCAACGGGACTAGCAAGAATTGATTTTTTTGTAGACAATCAAAACAGATTTTATGTTAATGAAGTAAACACGATGCCAGGCTTTACTACTTCAAGTATGACACCTGTATTATGGGAAAAAACTAAAGGATGGTCTTACACAGAATTTTTATCTGTTGTGATCAGTTATGCAATAGAAAGACATGCTCTGAAGCATCGGTTAAGTTATTCATGGAGGATACATAATGATTATACGACAACTAGATGATATTCAAAAAATGATTAGTGGGAAAAACTTGAGATCACATGATAAGAAAAAAGTGATTAAAGGGGTATCTATTGATTCTAGGTCAGTTTGTGAGGGTCAATTATTTATACCTATTAAAGGACCACAATTTGATGGGCATGACTTTATTGCATCAGCAATTCAACAGGGTGCAGGGGCTTATTTATATGAAGAGGATTATATACCTAGAACAAACCAAGTGCCTGCCATTCAAGTAGAAAACACGACTATTGCTTTACAAAGTTTAGCACAGTCTTATAGAAAAAGCTTGAATGTTTGTGTGGTAGGTGTTACGGGTAGTAATGGTAAAACGACTACGAAAGATTTATTACATAGCGTTGTGAGTCAAAAATACAGAGCAAAAAAAACCATAGGCAATTTAAATAATGAATATGGAGTGCCATTAACGCTACTTTCATTAGATGATCATTGTGAGGTAGCAGTTATAGAGATGGGCATGTCTGCATTAGGTGATATCGCGCTATTATGCAATATCGCTGAACCAGATATTGGTATCATAACCAATTCAACAGATGTACATATTAATGATTTGGGTACGGTAGAAAACATTTTAAAAGCTAAACTTGAAATGGGATATGGCATAAAAGACAAAGGCCTATTCGTCTTTTATGGAGATAGTGAGCCATTGAAATTAGGTGGTTTAAATATCAATCGGAATTTAGACAAAATGATGTTCGGAGAAGAACACTGGAATAACGCCTGCCTAAAAATGACTCAATGGAATGAAAAAGGAATTGAATTTACAGTCAATGAAGAAGTTTCTTTTAGTGTACCATTGATTGGCAAATTTAATATGCTGAATGCAGGTGCAGCCATACTAGTTGCAAGATATCTTGGTATTGAAG